>NZ_JAXGFU010000009.1:0-265918 GCF_041008815.1 Pseudophaeobacter sp. A-200-2
CTGCTCTTTGATCATCCCGATGATTTGCGCCTCGGTGAAACGGCTCTTACGCATTTGTCTGCTCCTACATAGGTTGGGCAGACTCTACTTCATGGTGAGGGATTTTGCGGGGGGCAGGTCAATGCTCAGCTTAGTCCGTCGAGCTATGCGAACTCGCAACCAAATCCTCAACAGCAAGTATGGCATATCCTGCCCTCTACCATCCAACCGCCAGTTGGCAACGGGAGAGTGGCTTGATCCCTCCGCTTGGCGAGGTCCGTCGAGCCCAGAAACTCGAATGCCCAGTCTGGTTAGAGGGTGGAGAGCAGCGCGGAAGCACTTTTATACCTTTGGCTTGGAGAGGGTCGAGGCTCCGAGTTACATTGCCTATTCAGACTTCACAGAGCTGTTTGATTATTTCCCACCCGCTCCCAAGCTCTGACTGCTCCCCTCACACTGGTCACAGAAACCGCATAGCCCAAGGCAAAGTATCTCCATTCCCGCCACCAGCACCAGTCCCGCCCCAGCAACCGCCCCAGGTTTGGCGACGGGTCGGCTAAGCGGAAGAAAAGACTCGGAAGGCTAGGCTTCCTACCACCCCAGCCATCGGCCCTTTCTCGACAGATTAAGTACTCGGCTCACCCGTTAAGCCCCAAATCGCCACGGTTACGGTCCCGGTTTTTGGGGGAGTGTCGAGGAGGGGTGCACTGTTGCAACGGTTTGGCGCGTTGCGAACCGACCCTGGCCCTGTCATGGGCTAGCACTCTTGCCCGTTCATCCGACCGCATCGCGTTTAAGCTGATCCCGCTCCCGTAATGCGTTCGTAAAATAATAGAAAATTGCATATTTTTAATGGATTTCATTTAGTGAGAGATTGGTGGCCTCGCTTGGGGCCGAATCTTTTAATGTTTTCAGTGGTTGCGAGGCTGTTATGATAAAGGAGCACGAAGAGGCGCTATCGAAGTTTGGCTTTGATGAAGTCGTGAAAAAGTATCTGGTTGAGGGCGGAGAATTGGTTGTTCCGCTGTTGCCTCAGGTTTTGGATCGTTTTTATGGTGTCGTAATGGATGATCCTGAAATGGCGCGTTTTTTTCCAAATCAGGAATTGATGGATCAGGCGAAGCTTGGGCAGCAAAAACACTGGGAGATGTTGTTGTCGGGCGCGTTTAGCGAAGAGTATTTTGCAAGTGCCTATCGGATCGGCCGAATCCACCCCCGCATCGGCTTGCCATTTTTGTTCTATCTTTCCGGCTATGCGCAGGCGGTTTCGCACATTCAGGAGCTTCTTCTGGAGCGGAACCAGGGTATTTTAGGTCTGTTTAGAAGGCACAATGTTCCAAAGATCATAAGCGCCCTGACTCGTGCCTTTTCGCTGGACACCCATCTGGTTCTGGATGCGCATTTTTCTGCCGAAAAGGAAGAGCAGGAAACGGCTTTTGCGCATCTGACGGCGGGTATCGACCGGATGGCGGCGCGGGATCTGACACAGCTTATCCCCGGGCCGGAGGCAAGCGACTACCCTGAGCGCTACGATCCGGTGCGCAAGGCCTTCAATGGGTTGATCTGTACTCAGCGTGATGTGCTGCATACCATCCAGGATGCGGCCTCCCGGTTGAACATTCGCGCCAATGAGGTGGTCCAGTCGGCAGAGGATCTTTCACAGCGTACGGAATCCCAGGCGGCGACTTTGGAAGAAACAGCGGCTGCGGTCGAGCAGATTACCGTGAGCATGCATGCGTCGGCCGATGCGACATCGGAAACCACCAAGATCGTCCATAGCACCAGAGACGGGGCCGCGCGCGGGGGCGAGGTGGTTCAGAGCGCCATTCAAAAGATGCAGGATATCGAGGATTCATCGCATCAGATCTCGCAGATCATCAATGTGATCGATGATATCGCCTTTCAGACCAACCTGCTGGCACTGAATGCCGGGGTGGAGGCCGCAAGAGCGGGGGAAACCGGCAAAGGCTTTGCCGTGGTTGCCTCTGAAGTGCGAGCGCTGGCGCAAAGGTCAGCGGATTCCGCAAATGAAATCAAATCACTGATCAATGTCAGTGCGGGCCACGTGGAGGGGGGAGTGACGCTGGTTAATGATACCGGCGAGGCTTTGACTATGATCCGCGGTGATATTGGCCGGACGGTTGAGTTGACGTCGGAAGTCGCTAATTCAGCGCAGCAGCAATCCACTGGTCTTGGTGAAATCAACGTCGGTGTGTCGCAACTGGATCAGGTGACGCAGCAGAATGCGGCGATGGCGGAACAGGTGACGGCGGCGGCGCTCTCCATGACCGAGGACGTCGGCAGGCTGAACACGCTGATTGGATCATTTGATATCGGAAGGCCGACAATCGGTTGCGCTGAGGCCGAAGCCATGCCGGAGAGCACCTCTGCTGCCAATTTGCGGGCTGGTTGAAGTTTGCTCTGAGCTGCGAACCGGTAACGACAGCCTGAACGGTGGGGCGGGACAGACCCGCCCGCGAACCCTGCTGAGCCTCCCGCTATAGGGCGACGTTCCTAGTCGTCTTCTTCCTCGGGGCGCTGTTTGATTGTGAAATGTATCGTGGTGCCGACGTCGGTATCGGCGGCGCACCAGATTTCTCCATCATGGCGTTCGGCGATCTTGCGACAGGTGGCAAGGCCAAGCCCGGTGCCTGGCAATTCTTCGGTTTGCTGCAGACGGCGGAAGGGTTCGAAGATTTTGTCGCGGAAATCTTCCGGCACCCCGACGCCATTGTCCGCTACCGTGAACTGGATCCCGTTTGGAATTTCGGCGGCAGAGACTGAAATGACCGGGCTGGAAGGGCCAGCGTATTTGATCGAGTTCCCGATCAGGTTCTGCAGCAGCTGCGCGACCTGCGGCGCGATGCAATCCACCGACAGCCCGTTGGCCTTCCAACGCACCTCGGCGCCGCTTTCCGAAATATCCTTGGCCAGAGCCATCTGGGCGCGTTCAAAAAGGTTTTCCACGGACACCTTCTCCTGGTTGGAAGGGCCATTCAGGTTGATGTGGCTGGCAAGACTTTCGATCAGCTCGGACATGCGCCTCACCGAAAGTTTCATCATTTCGAATTCCCGGGCCACCTCATCCATATTGCCGCTCTCGAAATCCTCGATGATCTGTTCGCTCAGAAACTCGATGGCGCGGACGGGGGCCCGCAGGTCATGCACCAGAACATCTGAAAACAGGCTCAGCTCCTGCCGGTGTTCTTCCAGTTTCCAGCGCATCTTGGAGAGCTTTATGCCGTTTTCGATCATCCGGTTCAGCGCCGTTTCGGTCATGATCGATTTTGGAATGTAATCCGAGGCGCCTTGCAGAATGGCGCTCTTGGCGATTTCCTCGTCTCCCTGGCCGGTCATCAGGAAAATCGTCGCCTTTGGCCATGTCTTTGAAAAATGTTCCAGAAGCTCCAGACCGGACATGCCGGGCAGCAGGTAGTCCAGGAAAATGACATCGATGTTGTCTTCCGTGTAATCCAGCGCCGCCTGTCCGTTGCTTGCTTCCCGGAATGACCGCTTTCCCGCCGGAGCCCGCAGCAGCCTTCGGACCAGCTTGCGATCACCTTCATCATCGTCCACGATCATAATGTCGAGCATTTGAAAATTTTCCTTTTGTGCCTGCTCTAAATTTCCGGAATTTCGACGACGCGCCAATAGTTGTCCAAGGTTGTCATCAGATCCAAGAACATATGTCCGGCGCGGGCTTTGACAATATAACCTGCAACATTGTTCAGATAGGCCATTTCAATATCACGTTCATCATCCGATGTGGTCAACATAAAAATAAGCGTTTTGCGAAGCTGAGGGTCCTCTCTGATTTTGCCCAGTAATTCTAAACCATTCATGCGCGGCATATTAATGTCGCATAAAACGACAAAGGTTTTGGGGGGTGTGGTTTCCAGATTTCCACGCAAAAACGCCAGCGCCTCTACCCCATCTTTGAAACGGGTAATCGGATTTGCAATCTTCGCTTTCTTAAAGGCGCGTCGCAAGGCTTTGGCGTCGCCATCATCGTCTTCGACTAGCACGATATTAAGCGCTTTTTCGGATTGGAGGGCGACGGTGTTCATATCAATTCTCCAACGATGTGGTGTCCGGCCCGGTGGGCCAGTGCAGGATAAAGGTTGTGCCGGATTTGCCGTCCGAGTCGATCTTGATCGTGGCGCCGACCAGCCCGGCATGTTTCTTGACGAAGGCGAGCCCCATGCCGCTGGTTTCGACCTCGTCACGGGGTTTCAGGGTCTGGAATATTTCGAATACCTTCTCCTGGTATTCCTGCGGAATGCCGGGGCCATCGTCGGCGACCCGGAACTCAATCTCTTCGGGGCGGTGCGTCAGGTCTATCCAGACGTGCCCATCGGATTTGTCATGATGCCGTATGGCATTGCTGATCAGGTTGAGGAGAACAATCTGCAAGGGAAGGCGCTGAACCTTGATCTGGTCGAACGCGTCGCAGAACTGCACTGTGAGGCCCTCGGGTATGTCCAGAAGGTCGGTCAGCTCCTCGCGCAACTCGGCTCCGGTCACGGAGGTGCTGCTCGCCTTTTCCCGGCCAATCCTGGAATGCTGCAACAGATCGTCCAGCAAGCGCTCCATTCTGGTGGCGCGGTTTTGCAGCAGGTCCAGGCTTTCCTGGGTGTCTTCGGTCAGATGCGGGGCAAGATCTTCGGCCAGCCATGAAGCGGCATTGTTGATCACCCGCAGTGGCGCCTTGAGATCGTGCGACGCGACGTAGGCGAATTGGTCCAGTTCCGCATTGGAACGTTTCAGGGCGCTGATCAGGCTGTTCACCTTTTCATCGGCGGCCTTTTGCGGGGAGATGTCGCGGATCATCCCGATGTATCTTGATCCGCCGGAATAGACTGCGTGGCTGACCGCAATGCCAAGCGGGATCTGGCTGCCATCTTTGCGGACGCCGAAGATTTCGCGGTTCTTGGCCATCTGTTTAGGGTGCCCGGTGAGCAGGGAGCGCGCCACGTGAAGATGGTGTATGTTCGCATCTGCTGTGGGCATCAGCATGGTCACATTCTGGCCCACGACCTCTTGCGCGGTATAGCCGAACAACTCTTCCGCAGCAGGGTTCATATCCTCGACTGTGCCATCGGCATCGATGGTGATGATCCCGTCCGCTGCGCCGTTGAGGATGGCATCAAGCCGGTTCGCTTCCTCAATTCTGGTATTGATCATTTCCGAAAAGCTGAGCGCGAGATCGGAAACCTCATCATTGCGGCTGGTTTCGAAATCCACCGGTTCCGCGCTTTGAATCTTGCTGCGGATTTCGTGGTTGAGCCGGGTCAGGGGGGAGAGCAGGCGCGATGCGGGAAAGGAGGCTGCTAGCGCTGCCATCGCGGCCAGCAGCATCGACAGGCCGGCGGTTGCGCGCAGCTCCTGAAATGCGGGGGCAATCAGGATCTCATGCGGGGCGATGGTCAGAATGTTCAGCCGGAACGGCGTCGCGTTCTGTTGTCCCAGCACGGCCGAGAGATATCCCATGTCATTTGATCCGGTTTCAAAAAACGCTCCTTCATCGTTGGACGTAAGCCGGTCGGAATAGGGCGATGGCTGCCAGTCCGGATCCTGATGAAAGGCGAGTGGAGAGCTTTGGGCTTCGCCGTGATAGGAGATGTAATCGAAGTTGTTGCTGACCGCGTAGACCTGAAACCCGGGGGCAACAGAGAGTTCGGCGCTCTGCAGTAGGGGTTCAGCGTCGGCGTTGATGACGATCGCACCAAAGATGTCCCCGTCGCTGTCCTGCAGCGGTCGAACCACCCGGATGGTGGGCGGCCCAACGACGCGGCCGTTTTCCCGGTTATAGGTTACTTCTGAAAAATACACTTCGCTGACGCCACGCTCTTTGATGGGCTGCAGATAGGGCTCATTTCCCTTGATCTGGAGTTCGCCAGCGGGGACGACGATCAGCTCCTCGTCAATGCGGTTGACCCGCACCAGTTCCTTCCAGTTGCCTTCTTTCACCAAGAGCCGGACTTGCGAATATTTCGGCCTTGTCCCGAGGAATTTCAGGAAAATGTCCGATACGCTCTCGGTCCAACCCTCGGTGGATCGGGCAGCGCTGGCCCCCGGAACGTTGGGCTGTTCGTCGCTGAACCGCACCGCGCTGGGTTGTGTGGCAGTGGGTGGTGTCACTGTGGTCTCGGTCTGGTCGGGCGCAGGGGCAGTGGCTGTCCGCGTCAGCCCTGCGAGGCCGACCGCCTGCGGGACAGAGGCGAGAATTCCAGTATCCAGCTCCATCATGTAGAGCACGCTGTCGATCCGCTGTGCGTAGATGTCGCCGGCCCGCTTCATGCGTTCGCGGGTGGCTGTTTTTACCGTTTCCAAGGAGTGGAAATAGCCATAGGCGGAAAAGATCGTCAGTGCCAGCCCAGTGGACAACAGGACAACCAGGGCTATCCGCGTTCGCAGTGTGACGCGCCTACGGTGTGGCATCGGGGCTCTCGTTCGTTAGCTTATGTCTCGCGTTGGTCGCTCCGGGAATTGTATCCGGGCAAACGGGTGTTTATCGGCCAGGTACCGCCTTGGCACTGCACTGCAGGCGCGCAAGAATCCAAATTAGCGGAACAGGGCTTGATGCATATTATTTGCTGATCAAGGGCCGCTTGCGCACGGGCACGCCGCGGGCTGCAGCCACCACGCTCACCAGATCATCGACGAGTACCGTCAGATCCTTGCAGCCACGTTCCAGCAGCGTGAAGTTCGACAGGATGACCGGATCCAGGGTCTGGTCTGCTTTCTCGATCGCTTTCAGGCCGCGCAGGGTGGCCAGGGTCTTGCTCAGGATCTCACGCATTTCCGGGCCGCAGGTCAGCATGAACCGCTCGATCACTTCGCCAACCGAGCGCTGGAAGGCCTGTGCTCCTGACAGGGCGGAAAACAAAATGCGCCGCTCGATTGCGGACGTCACGGATTTGATCAGCGCTGAGACTGTCAGCTCTTCCTTGACGATGTAATCCGCGCAGCCGTTTCGCATCGCCTCGACCGCGGTATGGTGGGAGGTGACGCTGGTCAGCATGATTGGGATTGCGTCGGCCTGGTCTTCATGGGCGATCAGCGCCTTCAGCGCATCCAGCCCGGTTTCCATGCCCAGATTATGATCAAGGAACACAATATCGAATGTGTTCTGGTCCAGTTCCCGGCGCATGTCGGCGACGGTCGCGACCTCTGTGAACTCGATCTGCAGTCCTGCCTTCTTGCAGGTTTTGATCAAGCGCAATCGGTCGATCGGATCGTCATCCAAAGTCAGCGCAGTCAAAGGTTGCTGTGCTTCCTGAGGGACCTCTTCAGGCACTGTGGAACTGATGGTTTCTTCGTCAATGTCATTCGTCATACCGGATCACCTTCTAACTAACATCGGGGATCTATGGCACTTCAGATCGCCCGGGAGTGGGCTTGGCCGACGTTCAACCCCTGACACACATTGGGGTACCCTGTCACTATTCGCCACAGTGGCTAACAATCTGTAAAACGCGCTGCGGCGGCGGGTGGCCGTAAGCAGGGTATTCTGGAGGGGTTTTCGCTGCAGGGCAGTAGATTTTCCTATCCATTTTTTTGACAATTGGCAGGGCATTGAAATCGCTCAAATTATTCGCGTTAAAGGGGAGGGCGCGGGCTTTGTGTCGCGTCAGAAACCGCGCATCCCGAAGGTTCTAGGCGCCATCTGATGATAGAGCATCAGTAAAGTTTAGGTGGCGCAAAAACTGCAATAAAAATGGTAGTTTGCGGGAGTTTTATCTTGGATCGGCGAAGGAAAATCAGACAGAAATTTTGACCTTTTGGTATCTCTTACTGGGCTGGCGCATGGCACGCCGCCCCGGACAGGATATCCAGCCGGGCAGGGGGAGAGAATGACCGGTGAGAACTGGCGGCTTCTGCGGTAGGTTGTGCGGTGCCATCATGGCACTCACGATGAATTTGTGGCTTTGCTGCCGCTGTGTAGGCAAGGATAGTCGGCGGCCGGACTTTGACCTTTCACTGGACAACGGCCATTGGTACGTTCTGCACAATAACAAAAACCGAGGCAGGCAAGAGCAATGAAAACGGGCTTTACTGGCACGTTTGTCATTTCTTGGTCGCAAACAGAATTGGACGGTCTGGCGTCCGCGCCGACCGATGCCCTGAGGATCGGGGCGGCCTGGTCGTGGCATGGGGACAGCCTGCGCCTGGACGGGCCGACGGAGTTGTTGCGTCTGGAAGTGGCAGAGGGTGAAACGGATCTGCGGCGCAGGGCCGCGCGGTCGGTGCGCAGGCTGGTGGGCGCTGCCCTGGACACCGGCGCAGTCCCCGAAGCAGAGGATCAGGCGGATGCGGTTCCGGACAGGGGCTTTGTCGTCACCGATGGGATCCGTCAATACACCGCGACGCTGATCGATGTCGGGGCTGGCAGGCTGCCGCTGCTGATGTTTGTGGATGAGCTGCCGCCGCGGGATGCGGAGCTGTGGGTTGTGCACCTTTCACTGTATGTGGGGCAGAGGGCGCAGCCGCAGAATGGCGCCGACACAGGATTGATCTGTTTTACACCCGGGACCCTGATCGACACGCCCGGCGGGACATGTCCGGTTGAACGGCTCAGCCCGGGTGATCTGGTACAGACCCGTGACAACGGTCCCCAGGCAATCCGCTGGATCGGTGCACGCCGGATGAGCGGTGCCCGCCTGTTCGTCTACCCCGCACTGCGTCCGGTGCGTGTGCGCGCTGGGGCGCTGGCGTTGGACCGCCCCGAAGAAGACCTTCTGGTCTCCCCGGAACACCGCCTGCTGCTGCGGGGCGCACGCGTGCAGGCGCTGTTCAACACGCCCGAAGTGCTGGTGGCCGCGCGAGACCTGATCAACGGGGCCAGCGTTGCCCCGGATACCCAGCTGCGCGAAGTGACCTATATTCACCTGTTGTTCGAAGAGCATCAGGTGCTCTGGGCAAATGGCGTGGAAAGCGAAAGCTTTCATCCGGCCAATGCCTCTCTTAGTGCCTTGTCGGAAGGGGATCGGCAGCGGCTGCTGACCCTGTTGCCGGGGATTGATGAAAATCCGCTCGACTATGGCGCCTTTGCCCGCCGCAACCTGACCGCATCTGAGGCCGCAATCCTGCGGCACGAGGCGGCCTAGGCCGTTTCGCTCCCTGAATGGCAGAAACCGTTGTCCGCAGGTGTTGACACGGGCGGGGCTGCCTGTATAAGCGCGGCTTCATTGGTGTTGGTGGCCCCCGCAAGGGGATCCCTGTCATGCCGCAAGGCAAGAGGACAACGCCCTTTATAGCCGCCGTTTGCCCGGCTGCGTTCTGGCTGATCTGGTTTGCTGGGCTTGCGTCTGCAATCCGAAAAGTGGGAACCGGTTTTCGGATCAAATTGCGGAGCCATAAATAAAGGAGATCAGCCGTGACCAAACGCACGTCTGCCAAGTACAAAATCGACCGCCGCATGGGCGAAAACATCTGGGGCCGTCCGAAGTCCCCGGTCAACCGTCGTGAATATGGCCCCGGTCAGCACGGTCAGCGCCGCAAGGGCAAACTGTCCGATTTCGGCATCCAGCTGCGCGCTAAGCAGAAGCTGAAAGGCTACTACGGCGACCTGACCGAAAAGCAATTCCGCCGCATCTACGGTGAAGCCGAGCGTGTCAAAGGCGACACCGGTGAAAACCTGATCGGTCTGCTGGAGCGCCGCCTGGACGCCGTCGTCTACCGCGCCAAGTTCGTGCCGACCGTCTTTGCTGCCCGTCAGTTCGTCAACCACGGCCACGTTCTGGTCAACGGCCAGCGCGTCAACATCCCCTCCTACCGTGTGAAAGAGGGTGACGTGATCGAGGTCCGTGACAAGTCCAAGCAACTGGCCGTTCTGCTGGAAGCCACTCAGCTGGCCGAGCGCGATGTTCCGGATTACATCGAAGCCGACCACTCCAAAATGAAAGCCACCTTCGTGCGCACCCCGTCCCTGGGCGATGTCCCGTACCCGGTGATGATGGAGCCGAACCTGGTCGTCGAATTCTACGCCAAAAACTAAGTCGGATCCCTTTCGGGATTTGCGCAGGGGCTGCCTTCGGGCAGCCCCTTTTCCATTTTGGCAGTCGTTACGACCCGCCGCTACCAACTTCACGCGGCGAAATGGTGCTGAGCGACCGATTCTCATTTGTCTATTTGGCGTATCCAGTTGTAGGCTTGGGGCCGAGCATTGGGAATGCGCAGCCCATCAGACTGAGGTGACCAAGATGAGAACAGTATTCGGCACGTTTCTGGCCGCAGCTTCAATGACACTGGCAACGGCCCTGGCAGCTGCGCCTGTCAAGCTGCAACCAGCAGATCCGCAGCCGGGTAGCGTCCGCTCCGGTCTTGCTGTGCGTTATGCCTATCCGCAGGACGTACGCACCCTGTCCGAGGCTTCGGCGGCGTTGAAACAGGGGTCCGAAGCCGGGCGCCCGCTGAAGGGCCTTGATCATCGGGATACCAACGAAGGCGACATCACCCTAACGTCGAAACAGGCCCAGCACGTGGTAGCCCGGATCACCGGCTATGTCCGCTTTGACAAACCCGGCGTCTACAATATCGATTTCCTGACCAATGATGGGCTGCGGGCGAAAATCGGCGGGCAGATCGTTGGTCAGTTCGATGGGCGGCAGACCTGTGACAGCACCGTCATGACCGAAGTCGAGGTGCCGGTAGCCGGATGGTATCCGCTGGATGCCTTGTATTTTCAGCGCCTTGGCACGGCTTGCCTTCACATGCGCATGGGCGCGGAAGGCGCGCGGATGAAGTGGATGCCTGACGCCGCCTTCGGCCACTGATCGCACCGGGCCCTTCCTGCCTTCCTGCGCCCTGAGCGATCACCCGGTGAGTCACAGGGGCAGGGGGCGTCCTTCGGCGATGGCTTCCATCGCGAAATAGGAGGTGACGCTGTCCAGCTCCACCCCCGCGATCAGGCGCTGGTAGACCTTGTCGTAGCTGGCCATATCTTCGGTAACAACTTTCAGTTGATAGTCGTAATCTCCGCCGATGCGATGAAAATCCACCACTTCGGGGATGGTCAGAACGTGCCTGCGGAAGGTCTCCAGCCAGTCCGCAGAATGGTGGCGCGTGCGCAGCATGACAAAGACCACCAGATCCAGTCCCAGTTTCGCGCGGTCAATCCGCGCGGTTGCCCCCTGTAGCACGCCGTTGTCATTCAGCGCCTTTAGCCGCCGCCAGCAGGCATTCTGCGATAGGCCAACCTTTTCGGCGAGTTCCCGTTGTGACAGGCTGGCATCCCCCTGAAGGCAGCGCAGGATGGTGCGATCAATATGATCTAGATTGTTAGTCATTTGGCGATCATATGACACAAATTTGTGTGCCGTCAACCAAAATTAGGCGGAGTATTTCCAGTTCCAGAGGGTCAAGTTTCTGTGGTGAAGAGCGGAGAAACAGATGATCCTTGCCACCATAAAACAAACCCTGAAGGATGCGGCCCGCGAAGGGCGTCTGGCAGATGAGCTGATCGGTGAGGGCGTGCAGATCCCCGGCGCCGATGGAATGGTACCGCTGGTCTACGCCGATTATGTCGCCTCTGGCCGGGCGTTGCGGTCGGTCGAGGATTTCGTCGTCTCCGACGTTCTGCCCTTTTACGCCAATTCCCATACCGAGGCCTCTTATTGCGGTGCCCATATGACCCGCCTGCGCCGCGCGGCGCGCGCGGAAATCGCGCGGATCACCGGGGCAAAACAGGAGGATGCGGTGATCTTTGCCGGGTCGGGGGCCACCGCTGGTCTGAACCGACTGGTCAGCCTGCTGGGCGTGAATGAGGCCCGCGCGCCAGTGGTCTTTATCGGCCCTTATGAACACCACTCCAATATTCTGCCCTGGCGGGAGAGCCGCGCAACAGTCGTGGAGATCCCCGAAGCGGCGGAGGGCGGGCCTGATCTGGAGGTCCTTCAGGTGGCGTTGAGCGAATATGCCGCCTGCGATCTGAAGATCGGCAGTTTTTCGGCGGCCTCGAATGTGACCGGCATCCTGACCGATGCGGATGCGGTCAGTGATCTGCTGCATGCCCATGGCGCGCTTGCGGTCTGGGACTGCGCCGGGGGCGGGCCCTATCTGCCGATCGACATGGGTGGCAAGGGGGGCGCGCGCAAGGATGCCGTGGTCGTCTCGCCGCACAAGTTTCCCGGTGGGCCCGGTGCATCGGGCGTGCTGATCGTGAATGGCAATGCGGTGCGCCGCAAATGCCCTTCTTGGCCCGGGGGCGGCACGGTCAGCTTTGTCTCGCCTTGGGATCATGCCTACAGCGCGGATCTGGCTGCGCGTGAAGAGGCGGGAACACCGAACGTGATCGGTGATATTCGCGCTGCGCTGGCGTTTCTGATCAAGGAAGCCGTGGGTGAAGCTGAAATCGCCCGCCGGGAGGCCCGCTTCGGCGCCATGGCGCGGGAGGGCTGGCAGGGCAATCCGCAGCTGACCCTTTTGGGCCATCCGACTGCGCCGTGCCTGCCGGTGTTTTCCTTCACTGTCCGAGGGGCTTCGGGGCGGCCTGTGCACCAGCAGCTGTTCACCCGGATGTTGAGCGACTTTTATGGCATTCAAGCGCGGGGCGGCTGCGCCTGTGCAGGTCCCTATGCGCATCGGCTTCTGGATATCGATGCGCAGGATTCAAACGCGCTGTTCGCGGATCTTCAGGCCGGAAAGGAGCTGCGCAAACCCGGCTGGGTGCGGCTGAATTTTTCCTACCTGATGCGGGATAAAACCGCGCGATACATCATCGACAGCGTCAATGATCTGGCCCTTCGGGCCGAGGATCTGGCTGCGCGATACGAGGCGGACCCGGGGACCGCGCGGTTCCAGCCAAGGGCAGCCTGATCAGGCCAGGGTCGGCGACCACAGGACGACAGGCGGCGCAAAAAGCGCACTGCGTCTGTTGAGGGCATCTTGCGGCTTTTCGATTGCGTTGTGCGCAGGTATGAACGGGGCGGAACCAAGGAGTCCCTCTTATGACCCAGATCACACCGCAGCCCGGAATTATGGACATCGCCCTTTATCAGGGTGGGGCTGCCCATGTGGATGGGGTGAGCAACACGGTAAAGCTCTCCTCGAATGAGAACCCTCTCGGCCCCAGCCCGCGCGCCATCGAAGCGATGCGCGAGGCTGCGGCGACGATGCATCGCTATCCGAGCTCGGATCATGCTGAGCTGCGCGCCGCCATTGGTGAGGTGCATGGGCTGGACCCGGCGCAGATCATCTGCGGTGCTGGCAGCGACGAGATCATCGCCTTTCTGTGTCAGGCCTATGTGGGGCCGGGGGACGAGGTGCTTTATACCGAGCACGGTTTTGCCATGTATCGCATCAGCGCGCAGGCGGCAGGGGCGACCCCGGTCGAGGTGCGTGAGAATGAGCGGGTGACCGATGTGGACGCGCTGCTTGCAGGCTGCACCGAGCGGACCAAGTTGGTGTTTATCGCCAACCCCAATAACCCCACGGGCACCATGATCGGCGCGGCCGATGTGGCGCGTCTGGCCGATGGCCTGCCAAAGGGCGCGCTGCTGGTGCTGGATGGCGCCTATGCCGAATATGTCGAAGGCTTCGATGCAGGCGCTTCGCTGGTGGCCGAGCGTGACAATGTGTTCATGACCCGCACCTTCTCCAAGATCTACGGGCTGGGTGGTGCGCGCATCGGCTGGGGCTATGGCCCGAAGGAGATCATCGACGTTCTGAACCGCCTGCGTGGACCGTTCAATGTCTCGACCACCGCGCTGGCCGCGGCAGAGGCTTCGGTGCGGGATACCGATTATGTCGACCACTGCCGCGCGGAGAACGCCAAATGGCGCGGTTGGCTGGCCGAGGCACTGGCTGAACTCGGGGTGCCCTCGGATACGTCCTGCACCAATTTCATCCTCGCGCGCTTTGCCAGCCAAGCCGAGGCTGAGGCCTGTGATGATTACCTCAAGGCGCAGGGGCTGATCGTTCGGCGGGTGGCGGGCTACAACCTGCCCAATGCGCTGCGCATCACCATCGGCGACGAGGCCGCCTGCCGTGCCGTTGCTGCTGCCGTCAAGGCCTTCAAGGCCGGGCAGGGCGCAGCATGAGCGCGCCAGTCTACAACCGAGTCGCGCTGATCGGGCTGGGGCTGATCGCCTCTTCGATGTTCTGGGCGATGAAGCGGGCCGGTCTGGCGGGTGAGGTCACGGGCTATGCTCGCAGCGCCGAAACCCGGGACACCGCCCGGCGCATCGGGCTTTGTGACCGCGTCTGCGACAGCGCCGCCGAGGCTGTGGAGGGCGCCGATCTGGTGGTCCTTTGTGTGCCGGTCGGTGCCATGGGCGCGGTGATGCAGGAAATTGCGAGCGTGCTGAAACCCGGCGCCACGGTGTCCGATGTTGGCTCGGTGAAGGCCCATGTGATCGAGGCTGTCGCGCCGCATATCCCCGATGGCGTGCATTTCGTCCCGGCGCACCCTTTGGCGGGCACCGAGCATTCCGGGCCCGAGGCAGGCTTTGCCGAACTGTTTGATAATCGGTGGAGCCTTCTGGTTCCCGTCGAAGGCACCGACCCCGATGCCGTGCAGCGCCTGCGCGAGCTGTGGGAGGGGATGGGCGCCAATGTCGATGAGATGGATGCGGATCACCACGATCTGGTGCTGGCTGTCACCAGCCACGCGCCGCACCTTATTGCCTATACTATGGTGGGGGTTGCTGACGATTTGCGCCGCGTGACCGACAGCGAGGTGATCAAATATTCGGCTGCTGGTTTCCGGGACTTTACCCGGATCGCAGCCTCGGACCCGACCATGTGGCGCGATGTGTTCCTGACCAACAAGGACGCGACGCTGGAAATCCTGGGCCGTTTCACCGAGGAGCTTTTCGCCCTGCAAAGGGCGATCCGCACCGGCGACGGGGAGCATCTGCACCAATATTTCACCCGCACCCGCGCCATCCGCCGCGGGATCATCAAGGCCGGGCAGGATACGGATGCACCGGATTTCGGACGGGCAAAGAAGACATGATCGCCCGGGCTGCTTTTGCGCTGGGCCTTTTGTTGGCCGATGCCGCCGCTGCAACGGCGCCCGAGGCGTCCTTGCGTCCGGCCGGGCGCCCGGCAGGCATTGCAGCCTCACCGGGCCCCGAGCTTGAGGTCTCTACCTTGGCTGGGCCCGAGCTGATGCGACCACAAGGGCGGCCGATGTCAGAGCAAACCTTAGCCGTGGCGGCGCTGGGTGTGGTCACGTCGCCCGATGTCGGGCCGGGCAGTTCGTTGCGCCCCAGCTTGCGCCCCGATGCCATTGTTCAGCAGGTGCTGTTCAAGCGGCGCAAGCTGCGTAAAACCTCGGTCTGCGGGGATATCGATATTCAGGGAGAGCCGGTTGGCTCTGTCGTCGGCTCTCTACCGGGCTGCGGTGCGAAATCGGCGGTCCGAGTGTCCTCGGTCGCGGGTGTGCAGCTTAGCAAGAAATCGGTGATGACCTGCGATATGGCGAAATCGCTGAACCGCTGGGTCAAACGGGACGTGGAAAAGGCATTTGGCCGCCGCAACCGCGTAGTGTCGCTGCGAGTGGCTGCGCATTATTCCTGCCGCACACGCAACAACCGTCCGGGCGCGCGCATCTCGGAGCATGGCAAGGGCAAGGCGATCGATATTTCCGGCTTCACCCTGGAAGATGGTGAGACGATAACCGTTCTGGAAGGCTGGCAGAAGCGGCGCACCCGCAGGAAACTGCGCAAGATCTGGAAGGCGGCTTGTGGGCCCTTTGGCACGGTACTAGGGCCTGACGCGGATCGTTATCACAAGGATCACTTCCATCTGGATGTGGCGCGCCACCGGGGTGGATCCTACTGCCGCTGACCAGGTCAGACCCATGAGGGATGCCGACAGGCTCCTTCAGTAGAGCGTGATACGCGGAGCGGCGCCCAGTGGCAGAGGGCCAAGGTACATCTGCCCGTCGGTGATCGACAGCGCAATGTCGAGGTCCTGTTCGCGGCCATGCATCTGAGCCAGCAGCCCCAGGATCCGTTCGGTGCCACTGCGCAGGCGGGCGGGGAGCAGGCCGGAGCGTTCTGCAAGCCGTAGCAGGCCACGCCAATTCTCTGCCCTGATATCCACCTTGCCGCTCATCCGGCCAGCCTCGTCCACATCCACGCTGCCATTGGCCCGCAGTGCAAGGGCGCCCCAATGCGCCTCTGCCTGCGTCAGGGTGATCCGGCGCGGTTGCGGGCGGCGCAGTTCCAGCACGCGTCGGTCCCATGCGGTGTCAAAAAGGACATCCGCCGCGAGCGTGACATCGGTCAGGCTGGGTGGCAGCTCTTCGGCTGAGATCAGCATCCGTTGCAATCTGCCGCGGGGGGTCAGCGTCTCTGCCCGGGCCGAAATGCGATAGCTCTCCGTGTCCCCCGTTCGGGTCATGTCCAGGGCAAAGGCAGGGGCGGATAGCAGGACCTTACCCGCCCGCGATATCTTCCACTCTGCCGCCTGCAGTGACATCCGTTCCAGTGACATGGCTGATCCGGGCGCGAGCTGCAGGTCCGCCTGCATGTCCGCAGCCTGCAGGACTCCTGTCTTATCATAGTGTGACAGGCGCTGCGGGGCGGGGGGAAACTGCAGCGTCACCTCCTGCGGCTTCAGGGGCAGGCTGTAGAGGCTGATCCAATCCGCGCTCCAGGCGGCGCCAGTGCCGGGGTCGGCCAGCGTTGGATGCAGGATGCGCGTCCGGTGGGCTGTCGGGAAACCGGAACTTTCCAGCGCAGCGTATTCCGCCAGCCAACCCTGCCGCTCCTGCTCATTGAACCATTGGGCAATACCGCTGCGCAGGCCCCAGGCGCTGGCGGCCCAATACAGGCTCCACACCAGCCCGGCAGCCACCAGAAGTTTCACAACGCGCATGCCAAAGACCCTCTTTTGCCCGGAGCAGATTTGCTGTTTACAGACAGGGATCAGAAAGGACCAGTTGTCATGACCATGTGGGTGTTCGGATACGGATCACTGTTGTGGAACCCGGGATTTCCCGTCGCGCGCCGCGAGATCGCGACGCTGCAGGGCTATGCGCGCTCCTTCTGCATGAGTTCGGTTCACCATCGCGGCACTGAAGAGAAACCGGGTCTGGTTCTGGCACTGGATGAGGTCGCCGGGGCACATTGCACGGGCCTTGCTCTGGCGGTGGAAAACGGCGCTGAAACCGAGACGCTGGATTATCTGCGCGAGCGTGAGCTGATCTCCTCGGCCTATGTCGAGCGGGATCTGGAGGTGGAGCTGCACACCGGGGATTTCGTCACTGCGGTGACCTATGTGATCGATCCCCATCATGTGCAGTATTGCGGCGGGATGAGCCTCGAGGAACAAGCCCGGATCATTGCCCATGCGGTGGGCGGACGGGGCCCCAACACCGAATACCTCTATAATACAGCAAGCCATCTGGCAGAGATCGGGCTGAATGATGAAGATCTGGACTGGCTGGCGGGGCGCGTGCGGCAGATCACAGCATAAAGCCTTGGCCTTGCACTCTCTTTCCCTGTAGGCTTCAGGCGCGACACGAGCACTGAAAGAGGCAGGAGCCCCTTAATATGGCGCAGCCAGACGGTAAGATCAGGCCCCAGTTTTCCCAACCGGTCCGACAGGTCATTCTGATGCTGATTGCATTGGGGCTTGCCGGGTTTGGCGCCTTTGTTGCGCTGCCACGTGTACTGCCGGTGTTTCAGGCCAACCCCTGGCTCAACGGGTTTATCCTTTTCGTCTTTGTGATCGGGGTGCTGGCCTGTTTCTGGCAGGTCGTGCAGCTGATCGGCTCGGTGCGCTGGATCGAAAGCTTTGCCGGCGGCGGCAGCCGCGGCGAAGACCGGCCACCGTCGATGCTGGCGCCGCTGGCCTCGCTCTTGCGGTCGCGGGGTGCGCGGATGCAGCTTGGCTCTTCCTCGACCCGCTCGATCCTGGATTCCGTGGCAACGCGGATCGATGAAGACCGGGAAATCACCCGCTATATCGTCAACCTTCTGATTTTTCTTGGCCTTTTGGGCACGTTCTATGGTCTGGCGACCACGGTTCCGGCGGTTGTAGATACCATTCGCAGCCTTGCCCCGCAGGAGGGCGAAGAAAGCCTGACCATCTTTAACCGGCTGATGACGGGGCTTGAGGCGCAGCTGGGCGGCATGGGTGTTGCTTTCGCCTCTTCCCTTCTGGGGCTTGCCGGGTCGCTCATCGTCGGCCTTTTGGAGCTTTTTGCCGGGCACGGCCAGAACCGGTTCTATCGCGAGCTGGAAGAGTGGCTGTCCTCCTTTACCCGGGTCAGCTTTTCTTCGGGCGAAGATGGGGCCGGGGACAGCGGGATCGTCTCCGAGGTGCTGGATACAATGGCCGAGCAGATGGATGCCCTGCAGGGCATGTTCGCCGAAACCGCACAGGGCCGCGTCGCGGTCGAGGAAAAACTCTCGCAGCTGGTCGATAGTATCAACGACATGAACCAGCGTCAGGAACAGAATGAAACGCTGAGCGCGGCCTTGGAGCGGGTGGCTGTCGGGCAGGAAACCCTGACCGAGATCATGCGCGCCCATGGCGACGTGGGCCTTGATGCCGAAAGCCGCATGCGGCTGCGCTCGATCGACGTGCAGATGCTGCGCATCCTTGAGGAAATTTCGGCCGGTCGACAGGAAAGCCTGGCCGAATTGCGCAAGGATATCGACCTGATGGTCAAGGCCTTTGCACCGCCACGGGGCGGCCAGCGCGCAGCCAAGGCCGCCTCTCAGGACGAGGGTTGACCCATGGCCCTGTCCCGGCGCACTGGGCAACGGTTCCAGGCCTCGATCTGGCCGGGCTTCGTCGATGCGATGACCGGGCTTTTGCTGGTGCTGATGTTCGTGCTGACCATTTTCATGGTGGTGCAATCGGTGCTGCGCGAGACCATCACCGGACAGGAAAGCGAGCTGGACGAACTCTCGTCCGAGGTACAGGCGCTGGCCAATGCGCTGGGGCTTGAAGAACGTTCGAACAATCTTCTGACCGCCCGGCTTGGCGCGCTCACCGCAACGCTGAGCACGACGCAGGACGAACTTCAGCAGGCCGAGGGACAGATTGCCGAGCAGAAATCGCTGATTGCGTCGCTCACCTCTGAACGGGACGCGCGGGTTGCCGATCTGGAGGCCGCGCGTAGCCGCATCACTGCCTTTGAGGCGCAGGTAGCCGCCCTGATCGCCGATCAGGAGGCCGCAACGGCGGAAATCGCGGATCTGAGCGCGGAGCGGGAACAGCTGGAGGCGGACAGGGCTGAGTTGCTGAGCGAGCAGGAAGCCTTGAACCTGGCGCTGGCGCAGGCGCGTGATGAAATCGATGCCGGTGTCGAAGCGGCGAGGCTGGCTGCGGCCCGGCGCGAGGCGCTGGAGGCGATGATCGCTGATTTGCAGGCGGAAGGCACGGCGCAAGAGGCTCAGCTGGCCGATCTGAAAGATCAGCTGAGCGAAGAAGAAACTGCCCGTCTGGCCGAAGCCGCGGCGGCTGAGGCCCTGCGCAAGAAACTGGAAGACGCTGACGCCGAACTGACCGCCATGACCCTGTCGCTGGAGGCACAGCGCCAGCGGGCCGAGGATACGCTGACCCTTCTGGCCGCCGCCGAGGCTGCCAAGGCGCAGCTGGACAGCCAGTTGGAAGAGGCGCTCGCCACGCTGGAAGCCGCCCGCGCGCAATCGCGGGAACGGGACGAATTGGCCGAGCGGCTGACCCGGGTTCTGGCGCAGATGGAGGTCAGCCAGTCCGAGGCCGAGGCGCGGGTCAGCGCCCTTGAGGCGGAACTTGACCGGGTGCGGACCGATGCCGACACAACCCGCGCCAGTCTGACTGCAGATCTGCAGGCCGCCCGGCAAGAGGCCGCCCGCACCCGTGACGAGTTGGAAGCGGAACTGGCGCGGCAGCAGGCGGCCTCGGTCGAGACGCGATCACAGTATGAAGACCAGCTTGCCCAGCTTCAGGCAAACCACGCCAAAGCCCGGGCGGATCTGGAAGCGGCGCTGAGCGCGGCCGAAGACCAGGCCGAAGCAGAGCGGCGTGCCTTGGAACAACGGCTGGCCGAGGTCCGGGCGGATGCTGCCAGCCTGCAGGCCGGGCTTGAGGCACAACTGCAGCAGGCCCGCGCTGATCTTGCCGCTGCCCGCAGCGCTGCCAGTTCCACTGCAGAGGACCGGGCTGCGGTGGAGCAACGTCTGCTGACTGCGCTGGAAGCACTGGAAAACGCCCGCGCGGCGGCCAGCGATACGGATGTGCTGCAACAGCGCTTGCTTGCTGCGCTCAATGCCCAGAAGGAGGCGGAGACCAGCGCCGAGGGGCAGCGCAACCTTGCAGAGGAACGCGCCGCGCTGCTGGCGCAGGCCCGCGCAGCACTTGCCGATCAGAAACAGCTATCGACCAAGGCGCAGCGCGAGGCGGCACTGCTGAACCAGCAGATCGCAGCCCTGCGTGAACAGCTGGGCAGCCTGCAGGCCATTCTGGACGATTATCAGGCGCGTGATGCAGCGCAGCAGGTGCAGTTACAGAACCTCGGTCAGGATCTGAACGCCGCGCTGGCCCGCGCCGCCTCGGAAGAGCGCAAGCGCCGGATACTGGAAGAGCAGGAGCGCAAGCGGCTGGAGGCTGAGGCGGCAGCTCTGGCCGACAAGGCGCAGGATCTGGAGCGCTACCGGTCGGAGTTCTTCGGGCGGCTGCGGGATGTTCTGGGCAGCCAGGACGGTGTGCGGATCGAGGGTGACCGTTTTGTCTTTGCCTCCGAGGTGCTGTTCGCTCCGGCAAGCGCCGAGCTGTCGGAGGCGGGCAAGGCGGAAATCGCCAAGGTTGCCCGTATCCTGCAAAGCGTGGCCGCTGCGATCCCGCCAGAGATCAACTGGATCATCCGGGTCGATGGCCATACCGACAACACGACCCTTCTGGGGCATCCGAAGTTCAAGGATAACTGGGAGCTTAGCCAGGGGCGGGCACTGTCGGTGGTGCGCTACATGATTGATGCGCTTGGCATTCCGCCGGGGCGGCTGGCGGCGAATGGGTTTGGCGAATATCAGCCCGTCAACACTGCCGACACGCCAGAAGCCCGCGCCCAGAACCGGCGGATCGAGTTGAAGTTCACCGAACGCTAGGGCGGGGCGAAAGGGCGCGGATCAGTCGATCCGGATCGGCTGGATGATCCGGTCCACTTCTGCCCCGTCGCGCATCAACCGGGCAATCCCGGTATAAAGCCCGGCAGGCCAGGCTGCCCGGCGCAGACGTTTGCCCGCAGCGCGGAAGAATTGCGCCTGATCCTTTTTCAGAGTGGCCTTCTGATCGAACATTTTGCCGCCCGGTCCGTCAATGGTGAGGGTAAGGGTGTCGCCCTCCCGTCCACCAAAGGCATAGGCCCAGAACACCATCGCAGGCGCATCCTTTGCCAGCATCTCTCCCTTCGCCGCAGTGGCGCCGGATTTGATCGCGTCATAGGCTGGAACACCGGTGCTGAACCCGGCACCGAGGAATCCACCAGCCTCATAAGCAACTGGCTGCGCCCACAGGGAGGCGCCGGATGCGGTGCCGCAGGCGGCGCTGCTATCTGGCTGGAAGGGGTCGACAACGGCGCCATCCTTGCGCAGCGACAGATGCAGGTGCGGGAATTGCGTCTTGCCGGAGAGGCCAACCTCGCCGAGGGCGGTTCCAGCGGGCACCCGGTCGCCCTTGGCGACGCGGAGCGAGCCGCGCTTCATATGACAATACTGGGTTTCCCAGCCGCCCGCGTGGCGCAGCACCAGACCGTTGCCGCATTCCCGGTCCTTGATCTCGGAAGCGTTTGCCTTCGTCGCGTATTGATCCGGCATGCCATCGCGCAACCCTGCAACGATCCCGTCTGCGGCGGCACGCACCGTGACGCCGGTCTGCATGTCCGAAAGGTAGGGCAGAGCGATATCCGTGCCCTTGTGCCCGTCATAAGTCAGGCCGTTGCAGGTGAAGTCCTGCGCCCCGGGGCCGGGATCCCGGTCGACGTATTGCTGAATGTGGCAGCTGTCGCCCAGCACGCAGTCGATGGGCCAGTCCAATGCGAAATCGCCCGCCGCAACGGGTGCGGCGAGCGATGAAAACAGCGCGAAAAGCGTGCGATACATTATTCTGCGGTCAGCAGCGGCGGCTTGTTACCGGAAATCCGGGGCTTGCCCGGGCCTTCAAGGCGCAGGTCGATCTTGCCGTCCTTGATGCCAACCTTGACGAGACCGCCCTTGGTCAGCTTGCCGAAAAGTAGTTCCTCGGCCAGCGGTTTCTTGATGTACTCCTGAATGACCCGGCCCAGAGGACGCGCACCCATCTTGTCGTCATAGCCCTTCTCGGCCAGCCATTCGGCAGCCTTGCGGGTCAGTTCGATCGACACGTTGCGGTCCATCAGCTGCGCCTCAAGCTGCAGTACAAATTTCTCGACAACCTGCAGAATGACCTCTTTGGGCAGCGGCGCGAAGGAGATCACCGCATCCAGCCGGTTGCGGAACTCCGGGGTGAAGGTCCGCTCGATAGCGGCGGTGTCTTCGCCCTCGCGGCGGTCGCGACCAAAGCCGATGGCGGCCTTGGCCATATCCGAGGCACCGGCGTTGGAGGTCATGATCAGAACCACGTTGCGGAAGTTCACGGTGCGGCCGTTGTGATCGGTGAGCTGCCCGTTATCCATCACCTGCAACAGGATGTTGAAGACATCCGGGTGCGCCTTTTCGATTTCATCCAGCAGCAGCACGCAATGCGGATGCTGATCGACGCCATCGGTCAGAAGACCGCCCTGATCAAAGCCGACATAGCCCGGAGGCGCGCCGATCAGGCGGGAGACCGCGTGTTTCTCCATGTATTCCGACATGTCAAAGCGCAGCAGTTCCACACCCAGCGTATCGGCCAGCTGTTTGGCGACCTCGGTCTTGCCGACACCGGTGGGGCCCGCAAAGAGGTAGTTGCCGATGGGCTTTTCCGGCTCCCGCAGGCCTGCGCGCGCCAGTTTGATGGCGCTGGACAGCGCGTCGATGGCATCGTCCTGACCGAAGACAACGCGTTTGAGCGATTTCTCCAGATCCTTGAGCACCTCTGCATCGTCCTTGGACACGCTCTTGGGCGGAATGCGGGCGATCTTGGCGACGACGGCTTCAACCTCTTTGACGCCAATGGTCTTGCGACGCTTGTCTTCGGGCACCAGATGCTGTGCGGCGCCGGCCTCATCGATCACGTCGATGGCCTTGTCCGGCAGTTTGCGGTCGTTGATGTAACGCGCCGACAGCTCCACCGCCGATTTGATCGCATCGGTGGTGAATTTGACGCTGTGGTGTTCCTCGAAATAGGGTTTCAGGCCCTTCAGGATTTCGATGGCGTCTTCGACCGTGGGTTCGTTCACGTCGATCTTCTGGAACCGGCGCGACAGGGCGCGGTCTTTTTCAAAGTGTTGACGGAACTCCTTGTAGGTGGTGGAGCCCATGGTGCGCAGCTTGCCGCCCTGAAGCGCAGGCTTCAGCAGGTTAGAGGCATCCATGGCGCCGCCAGATGTGGCGCCAGCGCCGATCACCGTGTGAATCTCGTCGATGAAGAGAACCGCGTCGGGGTGTTGTTCCAGTTCGGTCACAACCGCTTTCAGGCGTTCCTCGAAATCACCGCGATAACGGGTGCCGGCCAGCAGGGCGCCCATGTCGAGCGAATAGATGGTGGTCTCGGAGAGAACCTCCGGCACCTCACCCTGCACGATCTTGCGCGCCAGACCTTCGGCGATGGCGGTCTTGCCAACGCCGGGATCACCAACCAGCAGCGGGTTGTTCTTGCGGCGGCGGCACAGCACCTGAATGCAGCGCTCCACTTCATGGCTGCGGCCGATCAGCGGATCGATGTCGCCTTCGCGGGATTTCGCGTTGAGATCGACGCAATACTTGGCCAGCGCGCTTTCTTTATTTTCGCCCTCGGCGGCCTGCGGCTGTGGTTCTTCTTCAGCCTCGTGAGCGCCGGAAACTGGGCGCGGTTCGCCAAATGCGGGATCCTTGGCAACACCATGGGCGATGAAGTTCACCGCGTCATAGCGGGTCATGTCCTGATCCTGAAGGAAATAGGCCGCGTCGCTTTCGCGCTCGGCAAAGATCGCAACCAGCACGTTGGCCCCGGTGACTTCGGTGCGGCCCGAGCTTTGGACATGGATCGCAGCCCGCTGGATCACCCGCTGGAATGCCGCGGTGGGCACCGCTTCGGAGCCGTCAATATCGGTAACCAGGTTCGACAGATCCTCATCCACGAATTCCACCAGGGCCGTTCGCAATTCGCCGAGGTCGACGCTGCAGGCGCGCATTACGCGGGCTGCGTCGGGTTCGTCCAGCAGCGCCAGCAGCAGGTGCTCCAGCGTTGCGAATTCGTGTCGCCGCTCATTCGCCAGCGCCAGCGCTGCGTGAATGGCTTGTTCCAATGTGCTCGAGAATGAAGGCACGGGCGTGCTCCTCTGTCTTGGGTTGAGGGGGGCGGGGCGGCGTATTTACCATCCTTCCCCACTCTCAACCATGGCCTCATAGTATTAGAGTTTGGTTGATAGACCGCCGGCTTCAAGCGCTTTCTTTTATTTTTCGGTCACATTTCTTGTTGCTAAGCCGGAAATGATACACGCCAGAGGTCAGAAATTGTCCTTTCTGCGCCGGATTTCTGTAAAGACATCAACGTCTTCAGCGTTCTGCATGGCCATAGATTCCTTAACGCTGGAAAGATGGGCACGCAGGAAGGGATTTGTGTCCAATTCCAGTTGCAGCGTGGAGGGCACGGTTGGCTCGCCCGCCGCGCGGGCGGTGTCGATCTGCGCGATGCGGGTCTTTAGGGCGTCGTTGTCCGGGTCGATCGTAATGGCAAAGGCGGCATTGGCCTGGGTGTATTCATGGCCGGAATAAACCACGGTTTCGGGAGGCAGAGCGGCAAGGCGAGACAGGCTGTTCCACATCTGCTCGGGCGTGCCTTCGAAGAGGCGGCCACAGCCAAGCGCCATCAGGCTGTCAGCGGTAAAGACGGCGTTGCTGTCCGGGATGTAAAAGGCGATGTGGCCAACGGTGTGGCCGGAAACATCCAGCACCTTAACCTCGTGACCGAACAAATCGAAGCTTTCACCATCCTGTACAGCGCGATCCAGATCTGGCAGCCGGTGCGCATCTGCCGCCGCGCCGGTCACCGAGGCGCCAAAGGTGCTGCACAGCTCCTTGGTCCCGTCGATATGGTCCCAGTGGTGATGGGTCAGCAGGATCTCGTCCAGCCCCCATCCGCGCTTCTTCAGGGCGGCGGTGATGGCGGCAGGATCCGGAGCGTCAACCAGTGCGGTGCGCCCCGATGCGGCGTCATGCAGCAGGAAGGCGTAGTTGTCAGAGAGGCAGGGAACGGTGACGATCTCAAGGGGCATGGTCATTCGCTTTTTCATTGTTAGACTGCCCCCAGAGTGACCCAAGCAGCAGGCGCCCGCAATGCATCTTGATGTTCAGGATCTGAGGAACTTCTACTACCGCAGTACCCTTGGCCGGGCCGCGCAGGCGGCAATCCGGGCGCGCCTGTTGCAGATGTGGCCCGATGCGACGGGGCAGACTGTTGTGGGCTTTGGCTTTGCCGCGCCGCTGCTGCGTCCCTATCTGTCGGATGCGCGGCGGGTGATGGCGATGATGCCGGGGCCGCAGGGGGTGATGCAATGGCCGGCGGGCATGCCGAATGTTTCGGTTCTGTGCGAAGAGGTCAGCTGGCCTATCGAAACCGGGCGCGTCGACCGGTTGGTGATGCTGCACGGGCTGGAGACCTCTGAACGCCCGTCGGATCTGCTGGAGGAAGCCTGGCGCGCACTTGGCCCCGGCGGGCGGGCGATTTTCATCGTCCCGAACAGAGCAGGGTTCTGGGCGCGGTCGGATAAAACCCCCTTTGGCTATGGGCGCCCCTACACGCTGACACAGCTGGAAAACCAGCTGCGGCTGCACCAGTTCACCATCGAGCAGCATACGGCGGCGCTTTACCGACTGCCGAGCTCCCGGCGGTTCTGGCTGAAATCCGGAGCGCTGCTGGAAAAGATGGGGCGGCGCTTGCCGGCGGTGCTGGCAGGGGGGGTGATCCTGGTCGAGGTCAGCAAGCAGACCCATCAGCAAAAGGGGCTGATGACCCGCGTCAAACGCAGCAACCCGATCCGGGTGCTGGAAGGGCTGTCGAACCCGGTGGCCGAACCGGCCTGACCCGCGCCCTGTCCCCCGTGCCGATGGCCGCAGCCATGCACAGGGCGCAATGCTAACGGTGATTCCCGCAGGTGCCCTGCCGGGGGCGTGGCGTGCTCATTCTGCGGCAAAACTGCACGAAGGGGGAACAAATGCCGTTTTTTGACCCTCAGGAATCGCAATTCGATGAAGAACTTGTTCATTTTTTGTAGCCTGTTGCGGGGGCAAAGGGCCGCAGTTCAGCTAAGGTATTGAAAACACTTAACTCGGTCATTTTGCCGTTACCGTTATAGGCAGTTGATAGGTTGGGAACGCTCTGCTACATCCACGCTGATTTCGATGGCCTGCCACGCTGGTGGGCTGACTCACACCCCCGGGTGCTGCCTGACGCAGGTATGCAGACCGGGGCCAAAATAATATCGGAAGGGTGGACGTGTCCGAACCAGCTTCGATTTCTGCAGGCATCGCCGCGCGCTATGCCACAGCGGTCTTTGAGATCGCTGACGAGAACAAGGCGCTCGACAGCCTTGAGACCAGCATCAATGACCTGGCAGCTGCCCTGGCTGACAGCGAAGACCTTCAAAACCTGATCAGCTCGCCCCTGGTGACGCGCGAAGAGCAGGCCGCCGCAATCGATGCGGTCAGCACCAAGATGGGGCTGGACCCCACCTTGCGCAACACCCTGTCGCTGATGGCTGCGAAACGCCGCCTGTTCGTGGTGCCGGCTCTGATCGAATCCCTGCGCGCCAGCCTGGCTGAAGCACGTGGCGAAGTGACTGCAGAGGTCACCTCGGCCAAGGCGCTGACCAAGACCCAAAGCGAAAAGCTGGCCAAGACTCTGGCCGAGCGCGTGGGCAAGAAGGTTACCATCAATGCAACCGTCGATGAGAGCATCATTGGCGGTCTTGTCGTTAAAGTGGGTTCGAAGATGATCGATAGCTCGATCCGCTCCAAGCTCAACTCCCTACAGAATGCAATGAAAGAGGTCGGATAAATGGGTATCCAAGCAGCAGAGATTTCTGCGATCCTGAAAGACCAAATCAAGAATTTTGGTCAAGAAGCAGAGGTGGCCGAAATCGGCCGCGTGCTGAGCGTCGGTGACGGTATCGCCCGTGTGTACGGCCTCGACAACGTCCAGGCCGGCGAAATGGTCGAGTTCCCGGGCGGCATCATGGGCATGGCGCTGAACCTCGAAGCCGATAACGTCGGTATCGTGATCTTCGGTTCGGACCGCGACATTAAAGAAGGTGACACCGTCAAGCGCACCAACTCGATCGTGGACGTTCCCGTTGGCCCCGAACTGCTGGGCCGCGTTGTTGACGGTTTGGGCAACCCGCTGGACGGCAAGGGCCCCATCAACGCCAAAGAGCGCGGCATTGCCGACTCCAAGGCACCGGGCATCATCCCGCGTAAATCGGTTCACGAGCCGATGGCAACCGGCCTGAAATCGGTCGACGCGATGATCCCGATCGGCCGTGGCCAGCGTGAGCTGATCATTGGTGACCGTCAGACCGGTAAGACCGCCGTTGCTCTTGACGCGGTTCTGAACCAGAAAGTCTACAACGACGCCGCAGGCGACGACGAGTCCAAGAAACTGTACTGCGTCTACGTTGCTGTCGGTCAGAAGCGTTCCACCGTTGCCCAGCTGGTTAAGAAGCTGGAAGAAAGCGGCGCGATGGAATACTCGATCGTGGTTGCCGCAACCGCGTCCGACCCGGCTCCGCTGCAGTTCCTGGCACCCTATGCCGCAACCGCGATGGCAGAATACTTCCGCGACAACGGCAAGCACGGCCTGATCATCTATGATGACCTGTCCAAGCAAGCGGTTGCTTATCGTCAGATGTCCCTGCTGCTGCGTCGTCCGCCGGGACGTGAAGCTTACCCGGGTGACGTTTTCTACCTGCACTCCCGTCTGCTGGAACGTTCCGCGAAGCTGAACGAAGACTTCGGCTCCGGTTCGCTGACCGCTCTGCCCGTCATCGAAACCCAGGGCGGCGACGTGTCCGCGTTTATTCCGACCAACGTGATCTCGATCACCGACGGTCAGATCTTCCTGGAAACCGAACTGTTCTACCAGGGCATCCGTCCTGCTGTGAACACCGGTCTGTCGGTTTCGCGTGTGGGCTCCTCGGCTCAGACCGATGCGATGTCCTCGGTTGCCGGTCCGGTTAAACTGTCGCTGGCTCAGTACCGCGAAATGGCGGCCTTTGCGCAGTTCGGTTCCGACCTCGACGCAGCAACCCAGCAGCTGCTGGCCCGTGGTGCGCGCCTGACCGAGCTGATGAAGCAGCCGCAGTACTCGCCGCTGACCAACTCGGAAATCGTCTGCATCATCTTTGCTGGCACCAACGGTTACCTCGACAACGTCGACGTCAAGGACGTTGGCCGGTACGAAGCCGAACTGCTGAGCTTCCTGCGCGGCAAGAAGGCTGACTTCCTGCAGTGGATCACCGACGAAGACCCCAAATTCAAAAAGGGTGAGCCGGTCGAAAAAATGAAGGCGGTACTCGACGAATTCGCTGCCGACTTCGCGTAAGGAGATAAGGCAGTGCCAAAT
Organism: Pseudophaeobacter sp. A-200-2; assembly: GCF_041008815.1. NCBI lineage: Bacteria > Pseudomonadati > Pseudomonadota > Alphaproteobacteria > Rhodobacterales > Roseobacteraceae > Pseudophaeobacter > Pseudophaeobacter sp. A-200-2. The sequence continues at coordinate 28,642 of NZ_JAXGFU010000009.1, forward strand.
CTCAAGGACCTGAAAAACAGGATCGCGAGTGTCAAAAGCACTCGTAAGATCACAAAAGCCATGCAAATGGTGGCCGCGGCGAAACTTCGCCGCGCCCAGGAAGCTGCCGAAGACAGCCGTCCCTATGCCAAGCGGTTCAACGCCGTTATGGCATCTCTGGCAGCCTCGGTCGGCGACAGCGAAGCAGCGCCCAAGCTGCTTCGTGGCACCGGAAGCGATCAGGTACAGCTGCTTGTCGTTTTGACGGCCGAGCGTGGTCTGTGTGGTGGCTTCAACGCCAACATCGCCAAGCTGGCCCGTCAAAAGGCAGCCGAGCTGAAAGCGGCAGGCAAGACGGTCAAGATCCTGACCGTTGGCAAAAAAGGCCGCGACGCGCTGCGCCGCGACTTTGAAGCCGATTTTGTCGGTCACGTTGACCTGAGCGAAGTCAAGCGTCTTGGCTATGCCGATGCGCAGGGCATCGCAAAGGACATCCTGACCCGCTTTGACGCTGGTGAATTCGACGTCGCGACGATCTTCTACTCGGAGTTCGTCAACGTCGTGACACAGGTGCCGACGGCACAGCAGATCATTCCGGCCTCTTACGAGGGCGGCGAAGCCGAAGAAGCCTCGGCGGTATATGACTACGAACCCAGCGAAGAGGCGATTCTCGCCGACTTGTTGCCCCGTGGCGTATCCACCCAGATCTTTTCGGCTCTGCTGGAAAATGGCGCATCCGAACAGGGTGCCCGGATGAGCGCGATGGACAATGCGACACGCAACGCGGGCGATATGATCGACCAGCTGACCATCGAGTTTAACCGTTCCCGCCAGGCCGTGATCACCAACGAGCTGATTGAAATTATTTCGGGCGCCGAGGCGCTCTAAGAGACAACCGGAGACCAACAAATGGCAAATGCAAAAGGCAAGGTGGTTCAGATCATCGGCGCCGTTGTCGACGTCCAGTTCGACGATGACCTGCCCGCGATCCTGAACGCCCTCAACACCGACAACAACGGTAAGAATCTGGTTCTGGAAGTTGCGCAGCACCTGGGCGAAAACACCGTCCGTACCATCGCAATGGACGCAACCGAAGGTCTGGTTCGCGGTCAGGAAGTCACCGACACCGGCGCGCCGATCTCGATCCCCGTTGGTAACGCGACCCTGGGCCGTATTCTGAACGTCGTCGGCGAGCCCGTTGACGAAAAGGGCCCGGTGAAAGCCGAAGAAACCCGTCCGATCCACGCGGCGGCGCCTGAGTTCAACGAACAGTCGACCGAGTCGGAAATCCTGGTGACAGGCATCAAGGTCATCGACCTTCTGGCGCCTTACTCCAAGGGTGGTAAGATCGGCCTCTTCGGCGGCGCCGGCGTGGGCAAGACCGTTCTCATCATGGAACTGATCAACAACATCGCAAAAGTGCACTCGGGCTTCTCCGTGTTCGCCGGTGTTGGTGAGCGGACCCGTGAAGGTAACGACCTTTACCACGAGATGATCGAATCCAACGTGATTAAGCCTGACAACCTGTCGGAATCGCAGGTTGCGCTGGTTTACGGTCAGATGAACGAACCTCCGGGAGCCCGTGCGCGTGTTGCGCTGACCGGTCTGACCCTGGCGGAACAGTTCCGTGACCAGTCCGGTACCGACGTTCTGTTCTTCGTGGACAACATCTTCCGCTTTACCCAAGCCGGTTCCGAGGTTTCGGCTCTGCTTGGCCGTATCCCCTCCGCTGTGGGCTACCAGCCGACGCTGGCGACCGACATGGGTGCGATGCAGGAGCGTATTACCTCCACCAAGAACGGCTCGATCACCTCGATCCAGGCTGTGTACGTTCCCGCGGACGACCTTACCGACCCCGCACCGGCAACCACCTTTGCTCACCTCGATGCGACCACGGTTCTTAACCGTGCCATCTCCGAGCTGGGCATCTACCCGGCTGTGGACCCGCTCGACTCCTCGTCGCGCCTGATGGACCCGCAGATCGTTGGCGAAGAGCACTACGCAGTGGCTTCCGACGTTCAGCAGATCCTCCAGCGCTACAAGTCGCTGCAGGACATCATCGCGATCCTTGGTATGGACGAACTGTCCGAGGAAGATAAGCTGACCGTGGCCCGTGCCCGTAAGATCCAGCGCTTCCTGTCCCAGCCGTTCGACGTTGCGAAAGTGTTCACCGGTTCTGATGGTGTGCAGGTTCCGCTGGAAGACACCATTGCCTCGTTCAAGGCAGTTGTGGCCGGCGAATACGACCACCTGCCCGAAGGCGCCTTCTACATGGTTGGCGGCATCGAAGAGGTGAAGGCAAAAGCCGAGAAAATGGCTGCTGAGGCGGCCTAAGGAGGGCCCTGATGGCTGATACCATGCAATTCGACCTCGTGAGCCCGGAGCGGAGCCTTGCTTCGCTTCAGGTGAGCGCGGTTCAGATCCCCGGCGCGGAAGGCGACATGACGGCTATGCCGATGCATGCGCCGACCATCACCACGCTGCGCCCGGGTGTCCTGCGGGTCGAAAGCCCCCAAGGCACTTCGGAGTATGTGGTCACCGGTGGGTTTGCCGAAATCGGTTCCGAGGCGCTCTCGGTTCTGGCCGAAAAGGCAATCCCGATGGATGAAATGACCCGTGCGCACCTGGATGAGCTGATCGAGGACGCACGTGAGACCTACAAGACCGCTAAGGAAGAAGAGCAGCCCCACGACATCGTCGAGGAAGCCGCGAAGCTACTGGCGGACATGGAGGCCCTTGGCACCCACATGAGCCTCTAAGGTTCCGCGCCAAGCGAGAAAGACTTTGTAAACCGGCCCTTATGGGGCCGGTTTTCTTTTTTGCGCTCAGATGGTTTTATGACGCTTCAGGGTTGTGGGCGCGTCAGGCTGCCCGCGAGCGGAGGATTGGAAATTCATGAAAAGACTGCGAAACCCGCGCACCGGGATTGATCAGGGCGATCTTGTGGTGTTTTCCGAGTTCGACAGCGGCGGCAGCATGTGGACAGGGGAGGGCGCCCGGGAGCGGCGCAAGACCGTACGGTTTTCCGAAGCCTTTGCCCGCCCGCCGGCGGTGCAGGTGTCGATGTCGATGTGGGACATGGATACCTCGGCTGCCGTGCGGGCCGAACTGGTTGCCGAGAACATAACCGCCACCGGGTTTGATGTGGTGTTTCGCACCTGGGCCGACAGCCGCGTGGCGCGGGTACGGGCAGCTTGGATGGCCATTGGCGATATGCCGTTCGAGGATGACTGGGTGGTGGACTGACCGGCCTCTGAGCGCAGCTCTGCTGAGCACATCCCGGTAATCAAACGGCCCCGGCGAAGATCTCGCGCGGGGCCGGTGTTATTTCGGACTTCCGGTCGCTGCACCCAGCGGGGCGCGCAGGCCGTCAGACGTGGCTGTAAAGCGACTCGTAGATCGGGATCAGGGTCTTGTCTTCGAACAGCGACGAGACCGAAGTGCCGTGCCAGATGTTGAGGATCGCCTGCGTGAATAGGGGCGCGGTCGGCAGGATACGGATGTTCGGCGCGGCCGAAACCGCTTCGGTCGGCTGGATGGTGTCTGTCAGAACCAGAGATTTCATCACCGAGTTGGTGACGCGCTCTACTGCCGGGCCGCTCATGACGCCGTGGGTGATGTAGGCGTGGACCTCCCGTGCACCGTTGTCTAGCAGCACCTGCGCCGCCTTGCAGAGCGTGCCGGCGGTGTCGCACATGTCGTCGACGATCAGGCAGATCTTGTCTGTCACATCCCCGATTACGGTCATCTCGGCCACTTCACCGGGCTTTTCACGGCGTTTGTCGACGATCGACAGGGGGGCGTTGATGCGTTTCGCCAGCTCGCGGGCGCGGGCCACACCGCCTACGTCGGGCGAAACGACCATCAGATCGGCCATGTTGTCCTTGAACTGGTGCTTCACATCCAGCGCAAAGATCGGCGAGGCGTAGAGGTTGTCCACGGGAATATCGAAGAAGCCCTGGATCTGCGCCGCGTGCAGGTCCATGGTCAGGATCCGCTCGATCCCGGCGCCGGTCAGCATATTGGCCACCAGTTTGGCCGAGATCGGCGTGCGGGCCTTGGTGCGGCGGTCCTGCCGGGCATAGCCGAAGTAGGGGATCACAGCGGTGGTGCGGCGTGCCGAAGAGCGGCGCAGCGCATCCGAGATGATCAGCAGCTCCATCAGGTTGTCATTGGCCGGGTTTGAGGTCGGCTGAATGATGAACATATCCTCGCCACGGACGTTCTCGTAGACTTCTACGAAGATCTCTCCGTCGTTGAACCGCTCGACACGGGCATCCACCAGCCCCTGATCGACGCCGCGGTGCATGCTCATGCGGCGGGCAATGGAATTGGCGAGCGGGAGGTTGGCGTTCCCAGCGATAAGCTTGGGTTCGTTCATGGTCGGCATTGGCTGATATCCCCGGGCAGCAACGGCAATGTGTCAGATTCGTGATATTGAACCCCGCTTAGCATGCGCCTAGGTTCCAGCCTAGTTCAAAGCCGGAGAAAAGCGACATGGCAACAATTGATTTCTACTTCTCGACCCTGTCCCCTTACACATATCTTGCGGGAAACAGGCTCGAGCAGCTTGCCGCCGCGCATGATGCACAAATTACGTACAAACCGTTCGATATTCAGGCGCTTTTCCCGCGCACCGGCGGCACTGCTCCGAAGGACCGTCATCCGGCCCGTCAGGAATACCGCCTGATCGAGATGGAGCGTCAGGCCAAGAAGCTGGACCTGCCGATCAACCTGAAGCCCGCACATTGGCCCACCAATGCGGCGCCGTCCTCCTATGCGATCATCGCAGCGCAGAACGCAGGGGGCGGTGATCTGGGCGCCCTGGTGCAGAGCATTCTGCGCGCCTGCTGGGCCGAGGAAAAGGACATCGCCGAGGATGCCGTGATCCGCGAGTGCCTGACGGCGGCGGGGTTTGATGCCTCTTTGGCAGACAGTGGCCTTCTGGCGGGCGCTGAGACGTACGGTCAGAACCTTGAAGACGCGGTTTCCGCTGGTGTTTTCGGCGCACCCTTCTATGTCACCGGTGATGGCGCCAAGTTCTGGGGCCAGGACCGGCTGGATGATCTGGACCGGCACCTGTCGGAGTAAGCCCTGGATGAAAGATCTGCCGCACGACCTGCCACAACCGGTATTCTCCCGCAGTTTCGGGGAGGGGCCCCGCCAGATGCTGGCGGTGCACTGCTCGCTGGCGCATTCCGGGACCTGGCGCGGTCTGTGCGAGGCACTGGAAGGGGCCGTGACCATCACGGCCTTTGACATGCTGTCCCATGGCCGCAGCCCCGACTGGGACCGGCAGGGTGACTATCAGGACCGCAACACGGCGGCAGGCCTATCGTTGATGCCGATGGATGAGCCGATCGATCTGATCGGCCATTCCTTTGGCGCCACAGTGGCGCTGCGCATGGCCATGGCCCGCCCGGATCAGGTGCGCAGCCTGACCCTGGTTGAGCCGGTTCTTTTCCGGGTCGCGCTGGAGGATGATCCGGAAATGAGCACCCGGGTTCAGGAGGAGAACAGGCCCTTCCTTGAAGCCTACGAGGCCGCGGACGAGGCGCTGGCGGCACGGCTGTTCAACCGCAGCTGGAGCTCGGGCGCGCCGCGCTGGCCGGATCTGCCCGAGACCACCCGCGCAGCGATGACGCGGGCCATCCATATCGTTCCGGCCTGCGATGCGGCGGTCTATCAGGACCGGCCGGGCGTTCTGGCGCCGGGCGTTCTTGAGGCGATCGATCTGCCGATCCTGCTGCTGCGCGGCAGTGAAACCAACCCAGTCATCGGCGTGGTCAACGACGGTTTGCTGCGCCGTCTACCGAACGCCCGATCTGGGGTGATCGTGGACGCCGGGCATATGGTGTCGATCACCCATCCTGCCGAAACCGCAGCCGCGATTCGTGCCTTTTGGAGCGATACAGACCGCGAAACGGCGCCGGAAGGCCGTTAGGACCTCCCGGTTTCTATCACAATGTGGTGATTGTGGTGACGGTCTCTCTGAAGAAATCGAGCTTCCCGGCCTCCTCGTGAGAGGTGATATAGGTGACGCTGCGCACCATACCATCCCGCACGCCGTAGAAGAACTCCTGCTCAAAACGCGTCATCGCCCAGCCATTGCCGAGCGGCGTGGTGGAGAGGTCAAGAATACGCGTGCCCTTGGGGAAGACCTCGGTCCCGAGCCGGGCCAGCAGGCCGCCAAGCTCACTCACGCCATTTGCCTGCTGCCAGCTGGTGTCGGCCTCATCCTTGTAGTGATCGATGCGGAAATCGATCTCCTCGGCCAGAAGTCCGAGGATTGCAGGATCCGCAGCCTCGAACAGGCGCAGGACCTGATCAATGACCTGATCCTGAGATTGTTCATTTGATGCCGGGGTGCCCGTTTGGATGTTCATGGTAAGCTCCACTTTCTTGCTGATGTAACGAGTGGGGTCTTTCTGGCAGACCGTAGGGATATAGGTAATTGCTGGATCGGCTATCCATGGTATAGCTGATGCCTATGAATGATCTTGCGCCACTCAGGTATTTTCGCTCCGCTTATGAAACCGGAACCTTCAGCGCGGCGGCGCGGCTGAACGAGGTGCGCCAGCCGTCGGTCTCTGCCGCCATTGCCCGGCTGGAGGCGCATTACGGGGGGCCGTTGTTTCACAGGGGCGCTGCGGGGCTGGTGCCGACGGATCTGGGCCGTGAGCTGTACCAGATGGCAGGGGTGGTGTTGAACAGCCTCAACCAGATGGAGGATCGGCTGGCCCGGCGGGTGCGGCCCGTGCTGCGTCTCTATTGCTTTGCGGATGTGCTGACTTCGCCCTTTGAACAGGGGCTACGGGCAATCACCCGGGATGCGGAGGGCGCGGTGCTGCAGTTCACTGACGATGCGGCACTTGCCGATGTGGTGCTTTGCGCCGAAGACTGCGCGCCGCAGGGCATGCCGTTCCGATCTTTGTGGGAAGAAGGCTATGGCGTAGCCCTGCCTGTCGGGCACGCGCTGAGCCGGGAGGCCGAACTGAGCCTCGCGGATCTGGCTGAGGTGTCCATGATTGCGCGTCCCTATTGCCCCTCGGCAGATCTGTTCGGCGGGGTTCTGCAGGATCCTGACCCGGAAAAGGCTCTGCCTGTTGCAGCCAAGGCCATGCACGATGCCCAACTGCTGGATCTGGTCGCTGCCGGGCTGGGTGTGGCGCTGGTGCCGATGTCCCATGGCCGTGCTTCGCAGCGGATCGTGGTGCGCCCGCTGCGTGACGCCAAGGATGTGCGCCGCCGGATGGGGATTGCCCATAGGCGGACCAGCTTTGCCGCAGGGGCGGCAGATCGGCTGGCCTCGGCGCTGACAGGGCAGGGCGCCTGAGGCGCAGGTCAGATTACAGAAGGTTCAGAAAGGCTGTGATCTCGTCCCGACTGATCGACCAGTCGCAGACGAAACGTGCGGTGACCATTTCATCCCCGGGACCATCCAGCGGGCCATCCCACAGGTGATAGACCGCGCCTGCATCCAGCAACCGCTGGTGAGTGGCGCGGGGCAAGGCGGCAAAGACCATATTGGCCTGCGGCATCTCCAGCGTGGCACCTGCGGCCTGCAACCCGTCGGCCAGGAAGGCGCAGGAATCATTGGCAGCCTGTGCGCTGGACAGCCAAAGATCATCGCGCAGATAGGCCAGCATCTGCGCCGAAAGATAGCGGTGTTTGGAGAACAGATGCGCTCCGCGTTTGCGGCGCAATTCGAATTCCCAGGCGTGTTTGGGATCAAAGAAAATCACCGCTTCGACGCCCATCAGCCCGTTCTTGGTACCGCCAAAGGACACCACATCGATCCCCGCTTTCCAGGTCATGTCCGCAGGCGAGCATTTCAGCGACACCAGCGCGTTGGTGAAACGCGCGCCATCCAGATGCACCGGCAGGTCATAGTCCTTGGCCACGGCGCAGAGGGCGGAGAGTTCATCGGTGGTATAGACAGATCCGCGTTCGGTGACTTGGGTGATGGAGACCGGGCCGCGTTGCGGTCCGTGCACGCCGCGCACTTCCTCACCCGCGATGCTCTGGCGCAGGGCCTCGGCACTCATCTTGTCGCCGCCCGGCACCAGCGTCAGCTTGGCGCCACCGGTATAGAATTCCGGGGCGTTGCATTCATCCTCGTGGATATGGGCCACGGGGCTGCAAAAGATCGTCTGAAAGGGCTGCGATAGCGTTGCCAGCGCAAGGGAGTTGGCAGCGGTGCCGGTGGCGACCAGATAGATCGCTGCCTCGGGAACTTCGAAGATATCGCGCAGGCGGTGGCGCACCGCCTCCATCTGAGCATCGGCGCCATAGCCCATGGCATAACCCATGTTTGCCTCTGTCAACGCCTCCAGAACCTCGGGGTGCACAGGGCCGGAATTGTCAGAGGCGAAAAACATCAGATGGGCTCCTCGATGATATGGTCTTCCCAGTCTTCTTCGGGGGTGTCGAATTCGGAAACGGTCATGCCCTGTACGGATACGCCTGCCTCATGCACGCTGTGCGGGCTGCCGGTTTCCAGCGGGTGCCATGCGGGCAGCGGTTTGCCCTCCCACAACAGGCGATAGGCGCAGGTCTGCGGCATCCAATAGGCGTGGGTGTCCAGATTGTCCGGCTTCAGCACGATACATTCAGGAATGAACTGGTGGCGGTTCTCGTAATGGGCGCAACGGCAGGTCTGATCGTCCAGCAGGCGGCAGGCCACGCGGGTGAGGGCGACTTCACCGGTGTCTTCGTCTTCCAGCTTGTTGAGACAGCATTTGCCGCAACCATCGCACAGCGCCTCCCACTCCTTCTGAGACAGCTTGTCGAGCGGCTTTTTCTCCCAAAAGCGCGGGGTCAGGCCGGAGCGTTCGATACCAGATCGTTTCATGCGTTTGCCAGTATGTCGCGGGCCTTGGCGCAATCGGCGTCCATCTGCGCGATCAGCCCCTCCAGCCCGTCAAAGGTCATTTCGGGGCGCAGGTACTCCACCAGCCCCACGGACAGGGTCGCTCCATAAAGATCACCGGTGAAGTCGAACAGGAAGGTTTCGATATTGGGATGATCGCCATCGAACATCGGGCGCACCCCGACCGAAGCGGCGCCGTGGTAGCTGCCCTTGTGCGGGCCGTCCAGCACATCGACCAGCACCGCATAGACGCCGAATGCGGGTGGGTGCAGCCCATCAATGGACATGTTTGCAGTGGGAAAGCCCAGGTCACGGCCGCGTTGTTCGCCGCCGATCACAGTGCCTTCGATGCGGTGCCAGTGCCCAAGCATCGCCGCGGCGTCGCGAGGGCGGCCATCGCTCAGCGCTTGGCGGATCGCGGTCGAGGAGACGGTATGTTCGGAATACTCCATCAGCGGCGCGATGGTGACGCCAAAGCCCAGATTCTGCCCAAAGCGGATCAGATCCTCGGCGGTGCCGGCGCGCCCCTTGCCGAAACAGAAATCGGCGCCCACCACCACGTGTTTCAGACCCAGACCTTCGGCCAGTACCTTGCTGGCAAAATCTTCCGGGGTCAGCCCGGACAGGGCGGCGTTGAAATTCAGCTGATAGAGCTTGTCCACGCCGAGTTTTTCCAGCCGCGATGCGCGCGCGGCGGCGGACATCAGGCGAAAGGGCGGCGCGGCGGGGGCAAAGAATTCGCGCGGATGCGGTTCAAATGTGACCACGCCCAGAGGGGCCTCCGGCGCCGCCTTGCGGGCCAGATCGATGACCGAGCGGTGACCGCGGTGAACGCCGTCGAAATTCCCGATCGCGGCGGAGGCGCCGCGATCCCGCTCTTCTACAAACTGATAGTCACGGATGATGCGCATGGCGCCTGCCTAGCGCCCTGTGGCGGGGCTTGCAAGCGCGCGATGTGCTGCCGTTGCGGACTGGGCCGTGCCTGGTCAGTCGAACTTGCGCGAGGGCGCCATCACCATGGCTTCGCCGACCAGAACCTTCTTGCCATCGACCATGCAGCGGCAATCGAGTTTGACCCGGCGTTTGTCGATCTGGATGTCGGTCACTTCGACCTCGGCCAGCACCATGTCGCCGGGGCGCACAGGTGCGAGGAATTTGAGTGATTGGCTCATGTAGATGGTGCCATGGCCGGGCAGCTGCTCCCCGATGACGGCGGAAATCAGACCGGCGGTCAGCATCCCATGGGCAATACGGCCTTCAAAGATGGTGTCGCGGGCATAATCGTCATCCATATGGACCGGGTTATGGTCGGTCGAGACATCGGCGAATTTCTGGATGTCCTCATCCGTCACCACCTTCCGCAGGTAGCGGACCATGCCCATTTCAATGTCTTCGATGCAGATGGTTCCGCGTGGCAGGTTATCCAACATGCGCCCCTCCGGGTTGACTGGCTCGGGTAGATGCCTTTGAAATTTTTGGACGCATGGGGCGCCCTGTTCTGCAACTTTATTACTTTGCAGTTGCAGAAAATCAAGGCTTTTCTGGTCTACCGCAGGCGGCCGATGGTAAAGGTCGGTGCGCTGTTTTCCTTTGTCAGGTATGCGGTTAGTGCCTCTGGTTCCGGTTGGTGCGACGTTTTGGTTTCCGATGCCGCAAGCCCGCCCGAGATGAAGAGGGAATCAATTCCTTCCCCCATGGCACCCGAAACATCGGTGTGTGGGCCGTCGCCGATAGCCAGAATATCGCCATCGGCAATGTCCTGTCCCAGCTCTGCCAGGCGGCGGCGGGCCAGGTCATAGATCGGCGGATGCGGTTTGCCGAAGTACAGGCTTTCCCCGCCCATTTCCGTGTAAAGCCGCGCCAGCGCCCCGGCGCACCATTCACGGGTCTCTCCCCGGTCCACCACGATATCCGGGTTGGCGCAGAGGAGTTTCATGCCCTTCTGCTTGGCATAGAGAAAATCAGCCCGGTTCACGTCGGGATCTGCCATCGGATCAAAGGGGCCACAGCAGACGATGCCGGTTGCCTCTTGCAGCGGGACGCGCGTGATTTCGACAGGTGCGTCGATCACATGAAGAGGTTCAAAGAACCCCGCATCACGCTGCCATTCCCCCATGAAATAGACCTTCTCTCCCACGGCCCCGGTGAACATCGCGGCCCGCGCGGAGTCGCCGGAGGTCGCGATGGTGTCATAGGCATCCTGCGGCACGCCGAATTGCGCCAGCTGCTCAGCCACACCGGCCCGCGGTTTCGGAGAGTTGGTGAGCAGTACCACGATGCCGCCACGCTGGCGGTAGGCCTGAAGGGCGGAAACGGCCTCGGGGTAGGCGGTGATGCCGTTGTGCACACAGCCCCAAAGGTCCACGAACAGCGCCCGGTAGGGATCGGAAACCTCGGCAAGCGTTTCGATGATGCGGGTCATGATCGGGTCCTTTCCTCTGTGAACCTGCGGGCGCGGCAATACGGCGCCAGATATGCCCGAGTTCCCATCCCCGCGCCAGCTTGAATTCCCCGTGCCCGGTGCGGCGGGTTTCGGCGCAAGACAGGACCTGGTGGCGAGTCTTCGCCTAGGCGGAACAAGATATGGGTGGGTAGGGGTTTATTAAACATTCTAAAAACACAATGTGTGTGCGTGCGAACACGACAAGTGATCTGAAAAGGCATAGCAATGACATACAAAACCTTCACTCAACGACTTGCACCGGCAATGGCCGTGGCCGTCCTTGTGGCATCGGCCCATCCGGTGCTCGCATCGCATGCAAACCCCTGGGCGGAAGAGGACGACGAGGTCCTGTCCCAGTATCACGATGAAAATCAGGCGGTTTCCGAAGACACCCCGGGCGAGGATGAGATGAACGGCGTCATGACCCGGAGCGCGCATGGCAAGCTGGGCACCGCGGGCAGTGACACTGGCCAGGGTAGCGGTGGCGGTCATAGTGCCGACGCGGGTGGTGCCGGAAATGGCGGCGGTGGCCATGGCGGCGGCAACGGTGGTGGTGGTCAAGGTGGCGCCGGAAATGGCGGCGGAGGAAATGGCGGTGGCGCTGGCAATGGTGGCGGACACGGTGGTGGCCATGGCGGTGGTCGCGGCTGAACCTATTGGACCAGTGGCGCCGGGCGCCGCTGGTCAATCTACCGCGCCGTGGTTACGGGTATTGTTCCTCCCGAAAACTGTCGAGGGTCCGACCGGTTCTTTTCCGCATTACGCGGCGTAGCGCGGTTGCATCAGCATAACCCACACGAGCTGCGATCTCATCGGCGGTCAGGCCCCGGGTTCGGAGCAAACGGATTGCTTCCGTGACCCTTAGGATCTGAACAAAGGCTGTCGGGGTCATCGCGGTAACGCGTTGCAGGTGCCGGGAAAAGGTGCGCGGAGACATGCCGCAGGCCGCCGCCAGTTCGGCAATGCTCACCTGTCGCCTGATGTTGCGACGTAAGAAGAGTTCGGCCTGCTGCAGATCGGGAGCTGCGGACAGCAAAGTGCCAACCGAAAGATAAGGCAACTGGCTGGGGCGGCTATCAGCCATCATGAAACGACGACAGTCTTCGGCAACGGCGAAACCGGCAAAGCGTTCGATCAGGTGCAACAACAAGTCGATGTGTGAGAATGCAGCCCCGGCGGTGACCAGTGGGCCATCCTCCACTACAATGTCACGGCTGTTCAATCGGACCCTTGGGTACATGGTCTTCAGCAAAGGGGCCAGCCACCATGTTGTCGTGGCCACCCGACCGTCCAGCAACCCTGCCTGTCCCAAAGCAAAACAGCCCGAACAGGACCCGGCAATGATCGTTCCGGGCGCGGCCAGTTTGACCAGAGCGTCAGTCAGCGTGGCGAATTGGACGGTTTGTGTCGTCTCACGCACCTCGCGTTCGGTCGCAAGACCCATCCCCGGCAGAATCACAAGCTGTGCCGAAGCATCCGGTGCAAGTGCCTGACTCGGAGTGAGTTGCCTGACCGTGAAAAAGGGGGGCTTTCCGTTTATACGGGCAACCCGGTTGGCCGCCTCCAGCATGTCGCCCGAGATCGCGAGACTGGAGCGCTGGCAGGGATCGGGGCAAAGGATGATGGTGTCGATAGTGGGCATTTGTCCATTTTGGCCTGAAAGATGTCAAATGCGACACTATGATGCCGACGTGCCCCTGTCCATCTTGTGGCAAAGCCAGAAGGAGAGACGTGATGAAAATGGAAGGTGGGTGTTTCTGCGGTACGCTACGCTACCAGGTAGAAGGCAGGCCGTTGATGAAGGGGCAATGTCACTGCCGGTCTTGTCAGCACCATTCGGGCGGCGCGCCGAATTTGTTCATGGTGATGCCGAAACAGGGGTTCAGTTACACCCAAGGGACCCCGAGACAGTTCCGGCGTGATGCAGCCGATGCGATGGTGACGCGCGACTTCTGCGAAAGCTGCGGCACGCATGTGGCCAACCACCGCGACGGTCTGGAGGCGGTGATTGTGAAAATCGGAACGCTTGACGATCCGGCACGGTTCGGCGGCCCGAAAGTAGCGCTGTACCTGGCCGAGAAACAGGCATTCCACCACGTTCCCGACGGTGTGCATTGTTTCGATGGATTGGCGAGTTAAGAAAAAAGGCGCCCCAAGGGGCGCCTTTTCATAGGAAAATGTGCTCGAACTCAGACCTTGAGGTTCGGGATGATCTGCTTCTTGCGGCTCATCACGCCGGGCAGAACGACGGTGTCGCCTGTCGCATCGGCGTCAAAGCTTTTCTTGGCGACGGTTTTGACCAGATCGTTCGGCACCAGCAGGGTGGCTTCTTCGTTCAGGATGTCGACAACGAACAGCAGCACCTGATCCACGCCGTCTTCGCTGGCGACGGTGGTCATGCTGTCCATCAGGCTGGCCTTGCGGTCCAGAACGACGCCCGGCGCGGTGGTTTCCAGAACCGAAACGCGGAACTTGGTGCCGTCGACTTCGTATTCCTTGGAGTCCATGCGGATCAGCTCGGCATCGGAGAAGGAGGACACATCGGATTTCGCGGCGAACATCTCGGCTGCGTAGTCGGCAATGTTGATGCCCAGATCAGCGGCCAGTTTTTCGGCGACGGCGCGGTCGTGATCGGTGGTGGTGGGCGAGCGGAACTCCAGCGTGTCGGACAGGATGCAGGTCAGCGCGGCGCCTTTGATGGCTTCGGGCATCTTCGCCATGTCATCGCCGATCAGGTCGTGCATGATTGTTGCGGTGCAGGCCAGCGGACGGATGGTGATGTCGATCGGGCCTTTGGTTTCCAGACCGCCAACCAATTTGTGGTGATCGATGATGGCCTGAACGTCGGCGCCGTTGATGTTGGCGGGCAGTTCGGCCGGGTTGTTGGTGTCCACGATGACAACGGCCTGATCGTCGGCCACATCCGCCATGATCTCGGGCTTCTCGAGGCCCCAGCGCTGCAGCATGAAGGCGGCTTCGGTGTTGGGTTCACCCAGCAGTTTGGGCGCGGCGTCGATGCCTTTGATCTCGTTCAGGTACCAGGCCCAGACGATGGGGGAGCCGGTGGAATCGGTGTCGGGAGACTTGTGGCCGAAAACAAGCGTGGTCATGATGCAGTCCTATACATAGCGGGCGATTTTGCGCGCCTTATAACAGGGCAGGGAGGTTTGTCACCCCGCCAGCGTTGCAGCTGTTGCGGGGCGGCCATGCAGGAGGCGCCGGGGACACGGTTTTGGGCGAAAGGTCGCACAGGAACCCGTATCACCTGAATGCAGGGTACGCCAGTCAGGTGTCAGAACGCGGCGCGTTGCAGATGATATCCCTGTTTGGCCAGAAGGTTCAGCACGCCATCGGGTCCCGGAAGATGCAGCGCCCCGACGGCAACGACGATGCGGTCGCCATCGGCAGCCTCGATCACCGGGACCCAGTTGTGGTTGCGCTCGCGGATCAGGAGATGCATCGCCTCGGCCCAGAGAGCCTCGGCCTCGGCGGCGGGCAGCTTGGTGTCGGCTTTAAAACGCTGCTTGGCCAAGGCGAGATAGAAACGAGCCTCTTCGTCGAAATAGCTTTCCGCCATGGTATGGTAATCATCGGGGCTGCCGTTTCCGTACATCGATAATGTGGCGCGCATCTGCCGGACCTGTTCGTCCAGCGGGTGCAGGTTCAGCGTTTCGATCACCGTCAGCGGGTCTTCGAGTGATGCCGTCGCAACACCGTTTTCATGCGCCAGCATCTCCAGACGCCGGTCCATGCCGTCTTTGATTTGCTCCTTCTGTTTGAGGCACGGCGGCAGGGAAAGCGACAGTGACAGAAACCAGGGGCGCATCTTGGCGGCCATCCAGGGCGGAATGCCACGCGCCGCGCTGCGTTCAGAGAGCAGCGCCCAGTCCTCTTCTCCCATGCGGTCGATCAGGGAGGGGCCTTCGGTGATCAGATACAGGGATGGGGTTTTCCCCATCTGTTCCTGCATGGCGGTCTGATCTGCGCTCGTCGCTTCAAGCATTAGCGTGTCGGCGCTGGTGATCAGTGGTGTCAGATCTTTGGTGATCTTCTCCATGCGGGGATCATTGAGATGCATCGTGCCAATCACATGCACCCGGCGGGTGCCTTTGGTCGCAATCCAGTGGTTGCCTTCCTTGAAGGGCACATCGGCGAGGTCGGCCTGGATCTGTTCGCGCTCGGCCGGGCTCAGCGTCAGGCGAAGGTCGTTGCCGCCGCAGGCCGCAAACACCCCACCGGGCAGCAGGCAGAGAAAAAGAAGGAGGAAGGCGCGCATGGTATGTCCTTTTGTCTGTGGCCCTCATGCTATGGGCGGGCGGCACGCACGACAAGCAGGACGCGATCTGGCTTGATGTGGTTTTTCTCGCGGTCATTGCTGGTTATGCTGCGGGCATGGAAAAAGAAGAACAGCTGTATCCCCCCATCAAGGCGCTGCTGGAACGGCAGGGCTATGAGGTGAAGGGAGAGGTCGGTGCCGCCGATGTGGTGGCGCGGCGCGGGGATGAGGATCCGGTGATCGTCGAGCTGAAGCTGCGGTTTTCCCTGTCGCTGTTCCATCAGGCCGTGTCCCGGCAGGCCGTGACAGATCTGGTCTATATCGCGGTGCCAAAACCAAAGGGTAAACAGGCGCGGCGGATGCTGAAGGACAACCTGTCCTTATGTCGGCGTCTTGGCCTTGGATTGATCACTGTTTTGGCTGATGGCCGGGCCGAAGTGCAATGCGATCCCGGCCCCTATGCACCGCGCAAATCCAAGGTCCGCAAACAGCGCCTGCTGCGGGAGTTCGACCGGCTGCGCGGGGATCCGAATTCCGGTGGCGCCACCCGCCACGGAATCGTCACCGCCTATCGGCAGGATGCCCTGGTCTGTGCCGCGCATCTGGCGCAGCACGGTGCCTGCAAGGGGGCTGAGGTAGCGCATACAACCGGCGTTGGGCGGGCCACGACGCTGATGCGGGACAATCATTATGGCTGGTTCACCAAGGTCGAGAAGGGCATCTACGAGCTTAGTGAACAGGGGCGCAGCGGGTTAGCAGACTGGGATCACAGCCTTTCTTGAACAGGTCCGCAGGGCTGCTTCAGATTGCTGCGTTGCGGCAGTCTGATTTTCCACGCCGGATGGGTCAATTTTCTTGCATCAAACCTGTTGACTCGGCGCAGGCCGCTGCCTAGCTATTGCTCCGTTAGCACTCACCCGGTGTGAGTGATAACGCCTCTGCGGGGAGCAGGGGCAGACCAGATACAACAACCTTTGAGCCTATTAAGGAGCTGCAAAGATGGCATTGAAACCGCTTCATGACCGTGTGCTGGTGCGCCGCACCGAAAGCGAAGAGAAAACCGCTGGCGGGCTGATCATCCCCGATAGCGCCAAGGAAAAGCCGTCCGAAGGCGTTGTTGTCGCCACCGGCGAAGGCGCCCGCAAGGACAGCGGTGAGCTGATCGCAATGGCCGTCAAAGCCGGCGACAACATCCTGTTCGGCAAGTGGTCCGGCACAGAAGTTACCGTCGACGGCGAAGAGCTGCTGATGATGAAAGAAAGCGACATCATGGGCATCATCGAGTAAGCCCACCGGCTTCTCTGATCCCCCTTTATCGCTGACAACTACAGATTTTCTCGAGGAGAAACAGATATGGCTGCTAAGGACGTCAAATTCGACACCGATGCCCGCAACAAGATGCTGAACGGCGTGAACGTTCTCGCTGATGCTGTCAAAGTGACCCTGGGCCCCAAAGGCCGCAACGTGGTTCTGGACAAATCCTTTGGCGCACCGCGCATCACCAAAGACGGTGTTTCGGTTGCCAAGGAAATCGAACTGGAAGACAAGTTCGAAAACATGGGCGCCCAGATGGTGAAGGAAGTTGCTTCCCGCACCAACGACGAAGCCGGTGACGGCACCACCACCGCAACCGTCCTGGCCCAGGCGATCGTGCGCGAAGGCCTGAAGCAGGTTGCTGCTGGTCTGAACCCGATGGACCTGAAGCGCGGCATCGACATGGCAACCGCCAAAGTCGTTGAAGGTATCAAAGAAATGGCTCGCCCGGTGAACGACTCCGCTGAAGTCGCTCAGGTTGGCACCATCTCCGCGAACGGCGAAGCCGAAATCGGCCAGCAGATCGCAGACGCGATGCAGAAAGTCGGCAACGAAGGCGTCATCACCGTCGAAGAAAACAAAGGCATGGAAACCGAGACCGACGTGGTCGAAGGCATGCAGTTCGACCGTGGCTACCTGTCGCCCTACTTTGTCACCAACCCGGACAAGATGATCGCAGATCTCGACGACTGCATGATCCTGCTGCACGAGAAGAAACTCTCCTCCCTGCAGCCGATGGTTCCGCTGCTGGAGCAGGTCATCCAATCGCAGAAACCGCTGCTGATCATCGCGGAAGACGTCGAAGGCGAAGCGCTGGCAACTCTGGTTGTCAACAAACTGCGCGGCGGCCTGAAAATTGCAGCTGTCAAGGCACCGGGCTTCGGCGACCGCCGCAAGGCTATGCTGCAGGACATCGCGATCCTGACCGGTGGTCAGGTCATCTCCGAAGATCTGGGCATGAAGCTCGAGTCCGTGACCATGGACATGCTGGGCACCGCCAAGAAAGTCGAGATCACCAAAGACGAGACCACCATCGTTGACGGTGCAGGCGAGAAGGCCGAGATCGAAGCACGCGTTGCTCAGATCCGCACCCAGATCGAAGAAACCACCTCGGACTACGACCGTGAGAAGCTGCAAGAGCGCGTTGCCAAACTGGCAGGCGGTGTTGCTGTGATCCGCGTCGGCGGCATGACCGAAGTCGAAGTGAAAGAGCGCAAAGACCGTGTGGATGATGCTCTGAACGCGACCCGCGCAGCCGTGCAGGAAGGCGTGATCGTCGGTGGCGGTGTTGCTCTGGTTCAGGCCGGCAAGGCACTGGAAGGTCTGGAAGGTGCAAACTCCGACCAGAACGCCGGTATCGTGATCGTGCGCAAGGCTATCGAAGCGCCGCTGCGCCAGATCGCCGAGAACGCAGGTGTCGACGGTGCGGTTGTGGCCGGTAAGGTCCGCGAAAGCTCCGACAAGAACTTCGGCTTCAACGCTCAGACCGAAGAATATGGCGACATGTTCTCCTTCGGCGTGATCGACCCGGCCAAAGTGACCCGTACCGCGCTGGAAGACGCAGCCTCGATCGCAGGCCTGCTGATCACCACCGAAGCCATGGTTGCTGACAAGCCGTCGAAAGATGGCGCAGCTGGCGGCGGCATGCCCGACATGGGCGGCATGGGCGGCATGGGCGGCATGATGTAAGTCACGCCATCCAACCGGATGATTTGGGGGTCGCCTTCGGGCGGCCCCTTTTTCTTTTTTTGGGGGGAGCGAGTGTGCCTCCTTGCCTGTTTTTCGCTCCAGACCTGCGCCAATACCGAAGTATTTTGATTTTCTTCGAAGTTGTCCCGTACGCTGAACCCGTTCAAAAAATTGTGCACTGGGGGACGTGATGAAGGGATTGGCACTGCTGGCGGTTGTTGCTGCCACTTTTGGAGCTGTCGAGGCAGCAAAGGCGGACAGTCTGAAATGGACGATCCGCAGCGATTATCCGCATATCGTAAGTCTGGAATTCTACAGTCAGGACTATCGCCGTGCCTGGCCCGGAGACGGTCAGGTCTATATCGTCGACGACTACGATGTCCGCGAATATAGCCTCAGCTGTGAGACCGGCGAGACGATCTGCTATGGCGCCTGGGTGCGCGGCGACAGCAACAAGTATTGGGGCGTTGGTCTCAACAATTCACAAAGGTGCAATGACTGTTGCTACACCTGCGGATACGGTGATACCGACCTGCGTATTCTGAACTGATAGGCGGGTCTTTCCGGCCTGAAACGGAGGCCGGTGATGAAACTCGTTGTTCTGGTTCTGCTCGTCCTGATTGCCTTTGCGGCGAATTCGGTTCTGGGCCGCATGGCCATCGGCTGGGGCTATATGGATGCGATGGGCTTTGGCCTGCTGCGCCTGGCTTCTGGCGCCGTTGCCCTGGTGCTTCTGGTCGCGCTGCAAGCGGCCCGGTCACGAAGCAAGGGGGCGGCGGAGACGCCGGTCGCAGCATGGAAAGACGCCCTGCTGGGCGGGGCGGCTCTGACCCTCTATATGATTGGATTTTGTCTCGCTTATCAGGGGCTTGATGCTGGTCTTGGCGCGCTGGTCCTGTTTGGCGTGGTGCAGATTTCCATGTTCGGCTGGGGCGCGCTGCGTGGCAGTCGGACAACGGCTGGTCAGGTATTGGGGGCCTTGGTGGCGTTTGCGGGTCTCGCCTATGTGGTCTGGCCCAGTGGCCCGGTGCAGGTGCCGCCGGGGGCTGCTGCGCTGATGACGCTCAGCGGTCTGGGCTGGGCGGCCTATACCCTGCTTGGGCGCGGCGCGGGCGATCCTTTGCGGGCCAGCGCGATGAATTTTGTGGTCGCTACCGTGCTGATGCTGCCCTTTGCCCTGTTTGCGGCGGCATCGCTGCATGCCTCTTCCGAAGGTGTCCTGCTGGCGGTGATATCCGGCGCTGTCACCTCGGGGATGGGCTATGCGCTTTGGTACCGCGTTTTGCCCGAATTGCAGCCTGCGGTCGCTGCGACGATCCAGCTGAGCGTCCCGATCATTGCCATTCTGGGAGGCTTTGTCTTTCTGGCTGAACCCGTGGGGCTGCGGCTGGCGCTGGGAACCTGTGCTGTCCTTGGCGGGATCGCCTTGGTGATCTGGAGCGCGCCGCGTGCGCGATAGGGGCTTTTCGCTGGCGCGGTGCATGTCTATCTGATCTGCATGAAACGTCTTCTGTCCCCTGTTCTTGCAGCGCTGTCCCTGTTGCTGCCTCTGCCCGCTCTGGCGGATTGCGCCATCCTGCTGCACGGGCTGGCTCGCACGGAATCGTCCTTCTCGGTGATGGAACAGGTTCTGGAGGGGCGCGGCATCACCGTGCAGAGCCCGGGCTATCCTTCGACCGAGGAACCTGTGGCCGTGCTGGCCGAACAGACGCTGCCTGATGCCTTTGCGGCCTGCGGCGATCAGCGGGTGCATCTGATTACCCATTCGATGGGCGGCATTCTGGTGCGACAATGGCTGCAGGACAACCGACCGGAAAATCTGGGCCGCGTTGTCATGCTAGCGCCTCCGAACCATGGTAGCGAACTGGTGGACGAACTGGGCGACTGGGAGGTGTTTGGCCTGCTGCACGGACCGGCGGGTTTGCAGCTGGGCACCGGGCCGGAGAGCCTGCCGAACCGGCTGCCGCCTGCGGATTTCCCCTTGGGGATTATAGCGGGGAACCGCTCGCTCAATCCGGTGTGGTCCAGTCTCATTCCCGGTCAGGACGATGGCAAGGTTTCGGTTCAAAGCACCCGGCTCGAAGGGATGGCCGATCACATCGTGCTCCCGGTCACCCATACATTCATGATGAACAATCCGCTGGTCATCGCCCAGGCGCTACATTTTCTGGAGCATGGCCGGTTCGATCCCGAGATCACCTGGCTTGATGCGGTGCTTGGCCTGCCCGACGGCCTGTGCGATGAGGGCGCGTGTACCGACAAGGCGGCAAAGGAGCCGGGGGGAGCTGATGACACTTGAACTGACGCTGCAGGGCGCCGATGTGCTGCTGCCTGAGGGGCTGGTGCCGAGCGCGGAACTCTCACTCGGGGAGGGGGCAATCGTCGCGGATCGCGCCGGTCGCGCGGTGGATCTGTCTGGCTATCTGGTACTGCCGGGCATCATCGACCTGCACGGCGACGGGTTCGAACGCCATCTCGCCCCCCGGCGCGGCGCGATGAAGCAGATGGACGAGGGCGTGATCGCTGCCGAGGCAGAATTGGCTGCCAACGGTATCACCACGGCGGTTCTGGCGCAGTTCCACAGCTGGGAAGGCGGGCTGCGCGCGCCGGACTATGCCGACCAGGTCTTTGCTGCGATCACTGCTGTGCGGGACCGGGTAGTGACGGATATCCTACCACAGCTGCGGTTCGAGACTCATATGCTGGATGACTACGCGGGCCTGCCTCAGCGTATTGCGGCGGCCGGAGTGGGCTATGTCGTTTTCAATGATCACCTGCCGCATGACCGGCTGGCAGCGGGAAAGAAGCCGCCCCGGCTTGTGGGGCAGGCGCTGAAGGCGGGACGCAACCCGGAGGTCCACTGGCAGATGCTGCAGGATATGCACGCCAGATCGGATGAGGTGCCTGCTGCCCTAGATGCAATCTGCGCCGAACTTGGCACTATGGGCGTGCGTCTTGGAAGCCATGATGACCAAAACGCGGCCATGCGGACCGAATGGCGGGATCGCGGTGTGCGGATCAGCGAATTTCCGGAAACATTGGAAGCGGCAGAGGCGGCCCGGGCCGGGGGCGATCATATCATTCTGGGCTCCCCAAACGTGGTGCGGGGCGGCTCGCATAAGGGCAACGTGTCTGCGGTTGAGCTGATCGCCATGGGGCTCTGTGATGCGATCGCCTCGGACTATCATTATCCCAGCCCGCGCCGCGCTGCGCTGATGCTGGCCCGTAGCGGGCTGCTGGATCTGGTTGGTGCCTGGGATCTGGTGTCAAAGGGCCCTGCCGAAGTTCTGGGGCTGGAGGATCGCGGAGAGTTGGCGCCAGGCAAACGCGCCGATGTGGTGGTCCTTGAGAAAGACAACCAGCGGGTTGCGGCCACCCTGTCGGGCGGGCGCGTCAGCTATATGAGCGGCGAGATCGCAGCGCGATTTCTGGGCTAACCCTTATCCGGGCAAGGGGGAGCGCAGCCTCTCACGCCCGGCTGGCGGGCCCTCGATGCTGCGCCCGAAACCCGCCATTGGCGAATTTCGGATGCGTGCGGCTGGCGAAGTGTTATTTCTGCGCGCGGATGACCCGGTTGATATGGCCCATCTTGCGCCCGGGTTTGGCGTCGGCCTTGCCATAGAGATGCAAGGCGCAATCGCGCTCCCGCGCCAGATCGGGGATACGGGTAACGTCGTCGCCAATCAGGTTCTCCATCACCACATCGCTGTGCCGCTGACCGTCGCCCAGCGGCCAGCCGACCACTGCACGGATGTGCTGTTCGAACTGATCCACCGCGCAGCCGTTCTGGGTCCAGTGACCGGAGTTGTGGACGCGCGGCGCGATCTCGTTGACCACCAGCCCTTTGGGGGTGACGAAGAGCTCGACCCCCATGACGCCGACATAATCGAGCGCGTTCAGGATCTTCGCCGCCATCAGCACCGCATCCATGCGTTGGCTCTGGCTGAGGCGGGCAGGCACGGTAGTGGTGTGCAGGATGCCGTCGCGGTGCACGTTCTCGCCGGGATCGAAACAGGCGACCTCGCCGCTAGGGCTGCGCGCGGCAATCACCGAGGCTTCATGTGTGAAATTGACAAACCCTTCGAGAATGGCAGGCGCACCGGCGAGCGAGGCCAGCGCGGGGGCGGCGTCCTCGGCGGCCATGATCCGCGCCTGCCCCTTGCCATCATAGCCAAAGCGCCGCGTCTTCAGGATTGCAGGCGCGCCGATCTCTGCCAGCGCCGCATCCAGTGCGACCTGATCTGGGATGTCGGCAAAGGGGGCGGTTTGCAGGCCTAGATCCTGCAGGAAGGCCTTTTCCGTCAGCCGATCCTGCGACACACGCAGGGCTTCGCGCCCCGGGCGGATCGGGCGGTGCTGCTCCAGCACATCCAGCGCCGCAGTGGGGATGTTTTCGAACTCATAAGTGATCACATCCACCGAGGCGGCAAAGGCGGCCAGCGCGGCCTCATCCTCATAAGGTGCGGTTGTGACCTTGTGGGCTACATCGCCTGCGGGCGGGTTGGCGCCGGGTTCAAAAATATGCGTCTTGAAGCCAAGGCGGGAGGCCGCAACTGACAGCATGCGCCCCAGCTGACCCCCGCCGAGAATTCCGATTGTTGCGCCGGGCTGCAAAGGATCAGTCATCGACGGGTTCCTCCGGGATCGAGGCAGAAAGGGCTGCGCGCCAGTCGTCCAGACGGGTGGCAAGCGCGGGATCCTGCAGGGCGAGGATGCCAGCGGCCATCAACCCGGCATTGGCCGCACCAGCGGCGCCGATGGCCATGGTGGCAACCGGAAAGCCCTTGGGCATCTGCACGATGGAATAAAGCGAATCCACGCCCGACAGCGCCCGCGTCTGCACCGGGACGCCCACCACCGGAACGCGGGTTTTCGATGCGACCATGCCGGGTAGATGTGCCGCGCCGCCAGCGCCTGCGATGATGACCTGCAAACCGCGCTCTGCCGCGCTCTTGCCATAGGTCCAGAGCCGGTCAGGGGTGCGGTGCGCCGACACGATTTTTGCCTCGTAGGGCACGCCCAGTTCATCCAGAATCGTGGCGGCCTCTTTCAGGGTGGGCCAGTCTGACTGGCTGCCCATGATGATGCCCACTTTGATGTCAGCGGTGGTTTCAGGCATGTGATCCGGTCCTGTCATGCCGCAGGCCTGCATTGGACCTGCTGGGGTGGAAGGAGCGCGCACTATAGTCGAAGACGCGCATGGTGCAATGCGGCAATGCGGGCAAAATAAGGCTGTGTCGGCACGGAAACGCCCGGGGGCCCAGGCTACCGATTTGCGTGACCACAGCGCGCCCATGCGCGCTGCCGGGCCCAAGGGTTTTGCCTGCGGCAGCATGGCTGCCAACCTGCAAAAGGCGCGGGAGGATTTGGGTGGCTTGAACTGGATTGATCGGCGGGCGCACTTTGACGCCAGAAGCAAGAGGCGGGTCGGCTGGAAGAGGTCGGCGACCGGGCGTCTGTCAGCCCGCCAAGGCGATCAGGCGATGATGTCCGGTGTCAGCCGATCTTCGATCAGGGCGATCTTGTCTTTGAGGCCCAGTTTCTGCTTTTTCAGCCGCCGGATGGTCAGCTGATCTGCGGTGCCGCGTTCCTGCAGGGCGGTAATCGCCTCGTCCAGATCCCGGTGCTGCCTGCGGAACACCTCAAGCTCAACCTTGAGGACGTCGTCGGTCTTCATCGAGATATCGGTAGGGGCGTTCATTGGCGACTCGGAGGCTGGTGAAAGATGCGGGGTTCAAGATACTTCGTTAACGGCTTTTCGGCTAGGCCTATGCGTCCACGCTCTTGAGTAATCAAAAGAACTTACCATATTCTGTAAGAGCGGTCGCCTGTTGGGGCCGCAAGACTATCCGTCGCTTTCGAACAAAGGACGTAACACGTGTCGAAACTTACCTTGGGCTCTTACCCGCATATGCTGGGGTTTGAGCAGCTTGAACGCCTTCTGGAACGCTCGGCCAAATCCGGCAACGAGGGGTATCCCCCTTATAATATCGAGCAGACCTCGGATCATTCCTATCGCATTACCCTGGCCGTGGCCGGGTTTGCCGAAGAGGATCTTTCCATCACCGTCGAGGACCGCCAGTTGGTCATCCGTGGCCGTCAGCGCGACGACAGCGATGGCCGCGTCTTCCTGCACCGGGGCATCGCCGCGCGTCAGTTCCAGCGCATGTTCGTGCTGGCCGACGGGGTCGAAGTGGGCGAGGCGCTGATGGAGAATGGTCTGCTGCACGTGGACCTGACCCGTGCCCGCCCGGAAACCGTGGTTCAGACCATCAATATTCGAAAGGGGTAAGAGACATGCATACACCATTTGATTTCAACGAAACCGGCAAGCGGATCGTCTACGTCAAGGCGGTTGATGTTGCGGACCTGCCCGAGGATGTGCAGGCCGGTGCCAAGGGACACAAGCAGCTTTACGCGGTGCACGACGCCGAAGGCGAACAGCTGGCGCTGGTGGCAGACCGCCGCATGGCCTTTGTTCTGGCGCGCCAGAATGACCTGTCGCCGGTGACGGTGCACTGAACAACTCCTTCAGGGGCGCGAATGCGCCCCCCCGGATTGCCCCGCTGTGGCGGGGCAGTCGTGCCTTTGGATAGCTTCCAGAAACCTCCCGCGAGAGAGCGGGAGAATAACGGTCCAAAACGGCTGTTGAGCCGCAAGTCGTGTCCCCAACGGGCTTTCGCGGCTGGATCATTGCTCTCTGCGCCGGTAACGTCCCGGTAAAACAGCGGTTTGGGGCATCTGATATCATGACATCGTTTTCTTTTGACTGGGTGGATGCGTTTTCGGATCGCCCCTTTGGCGGCAATGGCTGCGCGGTCGTGCATGAGGGGGCCAGCCTGCCGGTGGAGGTCTGCACCGCCTTCGTGCGGGAGACTGCCCTGGTCGAATGCACTTTTACCGGGCCGTCGCAGGTGGCGGATTTCAAAGTGCGCTATTTCCTGGCCAGCCGCGAAATCCCCTTTGCCGGCCATCCTACCATCGCCACCGTTGCCGCGCTCAAGGATCGCGGGCTGATCAACGGCACCTCGGTGACGCTGGAAACCGGCGCGGGAAGTGTTCCGGTGCAGATCGAGGGCGACCTGATCGAGATGACGCAGGTGGCGCCAGAGTTCGGCCCGCAGCCGGATCCGGCCCTGGTTGCGGCAGCAGTGTCCCTGCCGCCCGAAGCCATTATCGGTGAGCCGCAGAAAGTGTCGACCGGCTTGCCCTTTTGCGTCACCGTGCTGAAGGACCGCGCCGCGCTAGAGGCAGCAAGGCTGGATCTTGATGCCCTTGCCCGGCTGACGGCACAGCTCGGCGCTGACGGGATCGACATGATGGAGCCTTTTCTGGTGACGCTGGATGGCGCCACAGAGGCGGGGGATACCTTTTCCCGCCTGCTGATGGCGCCGCCGAGCCCACCGGAGGATCCCTTTACTGGCTCAGCAACCGGCGCGATGGCGGCCTATCTGTGGAAGCACGGGCTGATGCCTAAGGACAGCTTCGTGGCTGAACAGGGGCACGGGCTGGGGCGGCCGGGGCAGGCGCGTGTGACCCGCGTGGGACCGGCAGAGGCGCTGACGGGGGTAAAAGTTGCCGGAGAGGGATTTGTTCTGATGCGGGGAGAGGTCGATCTTCCGCTGCATTTGTAAATGGGAGCATGTGATTGAGTTCTGAGTTCTCTTGCCTCCCATGCTGGAGCGGTTGCCATGACTGAGCCTGCGATTGCTATCCTGCCTTACGGCCAGAAACTTGATCGGGGGCTGCCGCAGATGCCGCTGGCGCAGTTGCACTGGCCACTGGGCTGCCCCGACCGGCTGCAGGGCGGCAGCGTTGGCGATCTGACCGCGGCGGATCATTTGATCGTCTTTGCCAAGACGGCGATGCATTTTCAGCTAAACTGGTATTGCCGCGCGCAGCTGTCGCTGATGGTGATGGAGCCGAAGATCATGTCGGCGTCCCACCACCGTCTGCTGCGGCTCAGCCATCGGCGGTTCTTCCGCGTTTTTACCTATGATCCGGATCTTCTCGCGCGATTGCCCAACGGGCTGTTCCTGCCCTTTGGAACCACCTGGGTGCCGGAATGGCAGGATCTGGATCTTGAAAAGACCTTAGATCTGTCGTTGATCGCCTCGGCCAAACGCGACCATCCCGGGCACAAGTTGCGGCATCAACTGGTTGAATACCTGCAGAAAAACGTGCCCGATGCGCGCATTTTGGGCCGTGGTTACGCGCCTTTCGAGCATAAATCAGAGGGTCTTGCCCCCTTCCGCTATTCGGTGGTTATCGAAAATGTGCAGGAGCCGAATTGCTTCACCGAGAAATTGATCGATGCGATCCTCTGCGAGACTGTGCCGATCTACTGGGGCTGTCCGAATATTGGGGATTTCTTCGACACTGAGGGCATGATCCTCTGCAATGATCTGGCGGATATGGAGCGGGCGGTCCGCAGTATCAGTGCGGAGGATTATACCCGGCGTCTGCCTGCCCTGCGCGCCGCCAAACCTGCGGCGGCGCATTATGGCGATCTGTTCCTCCGCGCGGCCGAGGCATTGCGCGACAGCCTCTAAGGCGGCAATGCTCCTTAGCGCGCGTTTGCGGCTCTGGCTTCCTTGCGGGCCCTTCGGGTGGATTTTTTCTTTTCGTACCAGTGGCGCAGGCCCTTGCTCTTCAGCTCGGCTTGCGGTTCGAACAGCAGGATCGCGTTGCGTAGGGTCCAGTCCGTCAGACTGCCCCGGCAGCCTTTCTCGGGCCACAGGGAACGTTCGGACCAAATATAGCGGGGGCGGTTGGGCTGTACGCTAACTGGACGGGCCGCGGCCTCGGTTGCGAGATTGGCCATTAGCACCATGATGTTTTCCTGCTCCAGCACCTTTTCACGCGCCGCGGCGATGGCGTCCTGTGCGGCTTCCCAGCGGCCGTTCTGGATTTCCTGGACCATGCGCCGGGCCTCGGCCACCGGATCGTCCAGATTCAGAGTCTCATGACTGTCCACCGGGAAATAATCGTCCACGTTGGAACAGCCTGCGTAGAAGGGGAAGGACCAGCACAGCCAGGGGTCGGTCAGTTTCTCGGTCCAGACATGCGGCCCTTCGCCATTCTCGATGGCGAGGTTGTACTTGTTGGGCAGCAGGGCGTCTGCCTTGTCGCCAATGGGTTTGAAACCGCGCCCGAAGAGTTCGATATGCTCGGGAATCTCGTCGATCAGGGTTTCAACAAACCGCATCCGTTTGCGGTGATATTCGGTGTGCACCTTGGTTGAGGTGACGATGGCAATCTTGTCCTGTTTCTGCGGCGGGGTCAGCGTCTTGAACCAGTCATAGCCACGATGATTGCCGTTGTCCGAGAAATCAAAGCCTGCCCACCAGTACCAGCAGACCGCCCGGTTGCGTTTTTCCGTATCCAGCGGTTTTTGCGTCGTCGTCAGAACCAATCCGAACTGGTTTAGGAACCGGCAGCTATAGGGGTGGATGACATCTGGTTCGGCAGCGATGAAAATCGTCCGCTCTTTCGGAACCTGCGTCTTGATGGTGTAGGAAGAGCGGTTGAAAGCGATGAGCACATCGGTGTCGTCCGGAACCTCGGTGCCAAAGGTAAAGGCTACCGAACCAATGCAGGGCTGCTGCCCCGGCGCCTGCTTCAGAAAAGACTGCGCTGTGGTGTCGGTAAACACATGTGCCTTAACGGGCGTAACCATACTTGGGCTCCAGAACACGAAATATTGAACCTGTGTAGGGATAAATTTACTTGCAAAAAAGATCCATTTTGGTCGCGGCGTTCAGGTAAAACAAAACGGCCCGCCAAAGGGCGGGCCGTTTCAACAGAAATCAGAGTGGGGTCAGTCAGGGATCAACCGGTGATCAGCCCCATGCTTTCCAGCTTCAGCAGAACCTGGTGGGCACAGTTGTCGACATCGACGTTTTCCGTCTCGACGCTCAGCTCGGGGTTCGCGGGCACGTCATAGGGATCTGAAATGCCGGTGAATTCCTTGATCTTGCCTTCGCGCGCCAGCTTGTAGAGCCCCTTGCGGTCACGGCGTTCGCATTCCTCGATCGAGGTCGCGACGTGCACTTCGATGAAGGCACCGAACTGTTCGATATCCTCGCGCACGGCGCGGCGGGTCGCTGCATAAGGCGCGATCGGCGCACAGATGGCGATGCCGCCGTTCTTGGTGATCTCGGAGGCAACATAGCCGATACGGCGGATGTTGAGGTCACGGTGCTCTTTCGAGAAGCCGAGTTCCGAAGACAGGTTCTTGCGCACGATATCGCCATCCAGCAGCGTCACCGGGCGGCCACCCATTTCCATCAGCTTGACCATCAGCGCGTTGGCGATGGTGGACTTGCCGGAACCGGAGAAGCCGGTGAAGAACACGGTAAAGCCCTGCTGGCTGCGCGGCGGCTTGGTGCGGCGCAGTTCCTTCACTACCTCGGGGAAGGAGAACCATTCCGGGATTTCCAGGCCTTCGGCCAGGCGGCGGCGCAGTTCGGTGCCGGAGATGTTGAGGATGGTTACGTCATCCTTGTCCGCGATCTCGTCTGCGGGCTCGTACTGGGCGCGCTCCTGCACATAGACCATGTGCTTGAAGTCGACCATTTCACAGCCGATCTCCGACTGATGCGCACGATAAAGGTCCTGCGCGTCATAGGGGCCGTAGAAATCTTCGCCGGCAGAGTTTTTGCCCGGGCCGGCGTGGTCGCGGCCAACGATGAAGTGGGTGCAGCCGTGGTTGGCGCGAATCAGCCCGTGCCAGACGGCTTCACGCGGGCCTGCCATACGCATGGCCAGGTTCAGCAGCGACATGGTTGTGGTCGAGGCCGGATATTTGTCCAGCACCGCCTCGTAGCAGCGCACGCGGGTGAAGTGGTCGACATCGCCCGGTTTGGTCAGGCCAACAACCGGGTGGATCAGCAGGTTGGCCTGCGCTTCCTTGGCAGCGCGGAAGGTCAGTTCCTGGTGCGCACGGTGCAGCGGGTTGCGGGTCTGGAAGGCCACGACCTTGCGCCAGCCCAGCTTGCGGAAGTAGGCGCGCAGTTCGTTCGGGGTGTCGCGGCGACCACGGAAATCATAGTGCACGGGCTGCTGGATACCGGTGACCGGACCGCCGAGGTAGATCTTGCCTGCGTGGTTGTGCAGGTAGTTCACGGCCGGGTGCGCCTCGTCATCGGCGCCAAAGACCTTTTCGGCCTCGCGAGATTTGTTGGGCTCCCAGCGGTCGGTGACCGTCATGGTGGCCAGGATGACGCCTTCCTGATCGCGCAGGGCGATGTCTTCGCCCACTTCCAGCGTGCTTGCGAAATCTTCGCTCACGTCCAGGGTGATCGGCATCGGCCAAAGCGTGCCGTCCGCCAGGCGCATGTTTTCGACAACGCCGTCATAGTCTTCCTCGGTCAGGAAGCCTTTCAGCGGGTTGAAACCGCCGTTCATCAGCAGCTCCAGGTCACAGATCTGGCGCGGGCTCAGATCGTGGCTTTTCAGCTCACCGGCCTCGACCTTCAGCTTCTGGGCAGAGTCATAAGATACATAGAGCTCGGGGATCGGAGCCAAATTACTCAACATAGTCATGTGAATTCTCTCTTCACTTGCGCGGGAGGGGGCGCCCGTGTCGCGGACGGCTTAAGGCCGCGCAATAGCCCAAAGGTTTCTTGAATGTCTAGCGAGCTGGGGAAAAAAGGACGATGTGTGCCTATTCCTTCACAAACGGATGTCGTTTCGCACCGCGCAGGCAATCATGGAATATCGTTCTGCCCTATGCGTGCTGGTTATGGTGCTGCTCGTGCTGCGCAGTCAGCAGATCGAACAGATCCTCTGCCCGCAGGGTCGCAATCGCCGATACCGGTTCGGCGACGCCGCGCAGCTGGAACGATTGTAGCGCGCTCTCGGGGGCGGTAAAACCAGCAGCGTCCAGCACGGCGGCAGAGACCAGCAGTTCAACGCCCAGGGCTTTGGTCTCGGCCTCAAGCCTGCTGGCAGCATTGACGCTGTCGCCGATGATGGTGCGCGGGGCGTGATCGGCAGAGCCGATTTCGCCCTGAACAAGATCGCCCAGATGCAGGCCAATGCCGATCCGGACCGGCGGGCTTTCTTCTTCTTCCAGTCGCGCGTTGAACGTCCGCAGCGCCGTACCAATCGCGGCCGCTGCATTCAGCGCCGCGCGGGCGGAACGAGCCGGGGAGGGGGCATCGAAGACCGCCAGCAGCCCATCGCCGAGGTATTTGTCCACGTGGCCGCCGGCCCCGGTGATCGCGGGTACGATGGCATCGAAGAACCGGTTCAGCAGGAACACTACATCATAAGGCAACTGACCTTCGGTACGGCTGGTGAAGCCGCGGATGTCGAGAAACAGGATGGCGAGCCTGCGTTCTTGCCCCTGGCTGGCGTGGGCCCGTGTGGTCCGCCCGTCGGGCCGGAACATGCGGCAGACGGTCAGCGGTGCGGTAGGCCGGATCTGGCAGGCCAGCCGCATGGTGCTGCTGGCCCGCACGGCGGCAAGGCTGCGCGCCTCAGCATCAGAAGGGGGATGCAGCGCATCCAATCCGTCTTCGACAACCACCCGGCAGGTGGTGCAGCGCCCTTTGCCGCCGCAGAGAGAGGTATGAGGCACGCCGCTGGCGCGGGACATTTCCAAGAGGGTCAGCCCCTTTTCGGCGCTCACCACAGGACCGTTCACATAGGTGATCCGAACCGCCCGGCGCTTGCGCAATGCCTTTTGCAGCAGCACGGCGGTTCCGGTCAGCACAAGAAGCGCCAAAAACAGGCCGATCCAGAGGTTTTCATTCTCTCGGAGGCTTACGAATGTCGGTTGGTCGGGCCAGTTGTAACTTGCCATCAGTGCCGCCCGCTGACTGCCCTCAACAAACAGATCGTAGATCCGGCGTCCCTCGCTCAACGCGCCGGCCAGGGCAAAGGTGGGGATGAAGACCGCGAGCCCGATCATATAAGTCTGTGTCCGGCGCCACCAGCGCGTCAGCCGCAGCCAGTAGTGCAGCCCCATGCAGCCATGGATCCAGACGGCCAGCAACAGCAGTGCCTGCCACCAGATCGATGGCGAGTTCCACATCAGGACAAGGATGAAGCCCATCTCATCGTTGACGTTGTGAAGCTCATGCGCGTAGCGGGTGTAGGTAATGTGTCGCAACAGCTGCAATGGGATCAGAAGGCCAAGCCCCAGCTGCACCGCCTCGTTCCAGGTCATCCGCCAGCTGCGTCGCCGGGTCAGTTGCCACAGGGCTAGCCCGGCATGCAGGATCAGCGCGCTATAGAGAATGACACCGCCCAGCACACTGCGGGTGATGATCTGGCGAGCGCTCTGCATGGCCTCCACCGCCGCAGGAGAGAACAGCGCCAGGCCCAGGTTGATGAAATGGAAGAACACATAGGTGAACAGGACCAGCCCGGTCACCATCCGGGTGCGGATTATCCAGTTGCCCTGCCACAGCACATGCGTCACCGGCTGCTCTCCCCCGTGTAGCCTGCGGTGACTGTGACGGGATGCCGCGATCCGGGTCAAGGCTCTGCAAAAGGAAAGCCGCGCGCCCTTTGGGGGCGTGCGGCTGTTTTCGGCATCGGGCCCGGCCTGCGGCGGTATGCCCGCAGGACCTCGGCGTTGGTTATTCCTGTTCGGCCAGGAACCGTTCGGCATCCAGGGCCGCCATGCAGCCCATCCCGGCAGAGGTCACGGCCTGACGGTATTTGTGGTCAGTCAGATCGCCGGCCGCGAAAACACCGGGGACCGAGGTTTCGGTGGAGCCTGGTTTGACCTTCACATAGCCGCCGTTATGCAGCTCCAGCACATCCTTGACCAGTTCGGTTGCCGGGGCGTGGCCGATGGCGACAAAGACGCCCTTACAGGGGATTTCCGAGATTTCGCCGGTCTGCACGTTCTTGACCTTGACGCCTTCAACGCCGAGCGGCGCATCAGTGCCGACGACCTCTTCCAACTGATGAAACCACAGCGGTTCGATCTTGGGGTTCTTCAAAAGCCGGTCCTGCAGGATCTTTTCGGCGCGCAATTCATCGCGGCGGTGGATCAGCGTGACCTTGGAGGCGAAATTGGTCAGGAACAGCGCTTCTTCAACGGCGGTATTGCCGCCGCCGATCACCACGATTTCCTGGCCCCGGTAGAAAAAGCCGTCGCAGGTCGCGCAGGCAGAGACGCCAAAGCCCTTGAATTTGTCCTCGGTCGGCAGGCCCAGCCATTTCGCGCGGGCGCCGGTCGCCAGGATCACGGCATCTGCGGTATAGGTGGTGCCGCTGTCGCCCTTGGCGGTAAAGGGGCGCTGGCTGAGGTCCAGATCGGTGATGATGTCGCCGATGATCTCGCAGCCCATTTCCTTGGCATGGTCTTGCATGCGCACCATCAGGTCCGGTCCCTGAACCTCGGTGTCGCCGGGCCAGTTTTCCACTTCGGTGGTGGTGGTCAGCTGGCCGCCCGGTTCGATGCCCTGCACCAGAATGGGTTCCAGCATCGCGCGGGAGGCATAGACCCCCGCAGTATATCCGGCCGGACCCGACCCGATGATCAGTACCTTGGTGTGACGCGTATCGCTCATCTCATATCCCCAAATCCGCAGGTTGGCGGGCAATCCGCCGTCAGCCACAGGATATAGCGACAGACCAGAGGCGCTTAAACCCCCGGCATCACCTTCGTGACGCAGCTGTTATCCGAGGCAGCTTGATCTTGCGGAGGGCAAAGATTATTGCGGCGCAGTGAAATAATATTGCGCGCTTTCGCGGCGCTGATATAAGAAACGCAAACTGACGGGAGCTTCCACAATGGTCACTACACGCCTTGATCCGATTGATCGCAAGATTTTGTCGGAACTGCAGGCCGATGGGCGCATGACCAACGTAGAACTGGCCAAACGCGTCGGAATTTCCGCGCCGCCCTGCCTGCGCCGGGTGCGTGCATTGGAGGAAGCAGGCCTGATCCGGGGCTATCATGCCGAGGTCAACAGCCGGGAGCTTGGCTTTGAGGTTCAGGTCTTTGCCATGGTGGGGCTGGAAAGCCAGGCCGAGGCAGAGCTGAGCGCATTCGAGGAAAAATGCCGCGGCTGGCCGCTGGTGCGCGAGTGTCACATGCTGAATGGCGAGGTGGATTTCATCCTCAAATGCGTCTCACCCGATCTCAGCACCTTTCAGAGTTTCCTGACCGGAGAGTTGCTGACCACGCCGAACGTGGCAAGCGTCAAGACATCGTTGGTGATCCGCGGTGCCAAGGACGAGCCGGGCGTGCCGTTCGACGTTCTCGAAGACCGTCTGGCGCTGGAACCCTGACCGGACCTGTGCCAGGTCGCCGACAGGGGATGCTGACAGGTTGTTCAGATAGCGGCGTCTGCGCGCTCAAAGGCCAGCGGGCCGAAATCCGCAATCGCATCTGCGTGGCTGAAGAGATTTAGGAACAGCGTCTTGATCGGATAGCTGACCAGTTTCAACGCATTCGGCCCGGGATGATAGGTTTCAAATTCCAGCCCCCCCACCTGAATAACCGCGTGCTGCGGCAGGCAGAGATGGAACATATCAACCACGGTCGGCGGTGAGGTTTCAAAGATATTCATGCCGTCCTGGAAATCCTGAACCGGCGTCAGCAACTTCTTGTCACTTGCATCCCGGCGCATATGCGGCGGCGTGCACAGCAGCCGCGCGGCGGGACCGGCCACGACGCAGGACATGGGTTTTTGCATTCCAAAACTGTCAGCCATGAAGCTGGTGAGCGGATGGGTCTGTCCCT
This sequence comes from Pseudophaeobacter sp. A-200-2, assembly GCF_041008815.1. Taxonomy (NCBI): domain Bacteria; kingdom Pseudomonadati; phylum Pseudomonadota; class Alphaproteobacteria; order Rhodobacterales; family Roseobacteraceae; genus Pseudophaeobacter; species Pseudophaeobacter sp. A-200-2. The sequence goes on from NZ_JAXGFU010000009.1 coordinate 62,927, forward strand.
TGGAATCGGCGCGCGCTGGAACCAGGCTGGTGGAACCTTTCCAGATCAACGGCTGATATTCCCCGGTTTGCGTTGCGATCATGTCACCGGGCCAGAGGTCCTCAATGGCGACGGGGCCCATATCGGTCTGCACCAGCGTTCCGCGGGTAAAGGCACAAAAGGCGTTTTCGAACAGTGGCAGGGCCGGCGCGATGTGACGGGTTTCCGCGACGGTTCCGTTGGACAAAAGAGCGCTGACCTCGAACCGGCGCAATTGCGGTTTGGTGACCATGCGCAGCGCGGCGGGATCCTGAAGCAGGGCAGTGGCTTCGGCTGCCGATGCAGCGGCCTGGTGCAGCGAGTGAGGCGTGTTCATAACGTCAGGGCCTTTCTCAATTCGACTTCGGAACCACAGCCCCGCGGCTGCGGGGCATTCGGACTGTTTGATCAGGCACCGTCGTTTTTTGCACCTGCGCCGGACCGGAGTGCCGGACTGGGCGGGAAGGTGACCGCAAGAGTTTAAGCAAACCTCTACACGGAAGAGCCCCGCTCCGCGCATCCTGCCCAGGCCGGTCTTTCTTTGCATTTTCTGAACACAGGGAAGACGTCCAGAGGCTGCAATCCGCCGGGAAGTAAGGGCAAGTCTTCCGCCCTAACTCAGGCGCTTTTCAACGCCTTCGGGTCACTGCGGGTGCTGCGGCGGCGCTCTATTGACGCACGTCGCGCCACGCCGCGGTGCCAGGGCAATTTGCTTTTCTCGCTTTTGGCAGTTGCAACAATGGAAGCGATAAAACGGGTTCGTGCTGTCATTATTGCTCCTGCCGGGTCCATTCTGAACGATGTCTGTCTGAGCGCAGGTATCGGTAATCAATGCGACGTTATTGTGGCGCGGGCATGGAAAAGCCCCGGCAAAGCGGGGCCGGGGCGGTTACAATCGGGCTGCCGGGGATCTCCGGGAATTTTCAAAAGGGATCGGGGCGCGAGTGTTTTCTTTTTCCTACAGGCGGATACAGGCAATCAGCCTGCCATAATCAGCCTGTTTTTCGTGGGTGGCACGCCGATAGGAATAAAATCGCTTTGGATCGCTATAGGTGCAGTGGCCGGTCCATTCCGCCTCCGCAACCCCGGCGCTGCGCAGTTTATGCAGGCCAAGACCGGGCAGGTCGAACAGCAAGCGGTCGCCTTCGCCATTGGCAAAGAAGCGCGCGTTCTCCGGGTTCTCGGCCATGAAGTCGTCGAAGAACTCGGGGCCAACCTCATAGGCGCGCTGCGAAATGGTCGGGCCGATGACGGCAAGGATATTGCTGCGGGTTGCGCCTAGATCCACCATCGCCTCCACCGTCGCAGAGAGCACCCCGTCCAGCGCCCCGCGCCAGCCGGCATGGGCGGCGCCGATCACTCCGGCCTCGGGGTCAGCAAACAACACCGGCTGGCAGTCTGCCGTCAGGATCGACAGGGCGACACCCGGTGTGCGGGTGACCATGGCATCGGCTCTGTCCGGGCTGTTGCCAACCTCTTCGATTACCACGACGTCGGGGGAATGCACCTGATTGACCCGGGCCAGCCTCTCCGGGGCGACCTCCATTGCGGCAGCAACGCGGGCGCGGTTCAGTTCGACCGCTTCACGCTGGTCCGAAGATCCAAGCCCGCAGTTCAGTCCCTCGAAAATGCCGGAGGATGCGCCGCCCCGGCGGGTAAAGAACCCATGCCGCACGGGGCCAAGAAGATCCGATGTCAGTATTTCCAGCGTCATGACTGAAGCCCCGGTGGTGGTGTCGCGTTGCCGGGGTAGAGACCCAGCACCTTGAACAGGTTTCCCATTTCCTCGGGGTGCGTCAACCGCCGATGTGCGGCGATCAAATTGTCGAGTGCATCGCCCTCTAGCGGTGCGGCAAGGGCGCGGGCGCGGTCGGTGATGCCCAGCCGCTCCAGAAACACGCCCTGCGGGGTCAGCCGCGTGGCCGTGCAGCCGTGCGCCTGTGCCGCCTGTGTCAGAACCTCAAAATCCACATGGGTGGTCAGGTCTGCGCTGCCGGGTGCCTCCAGCGGATCACAGGGCGCATGATCGCGCAGCGCTTGCAGCGTGTCGCCAAGCGAGCGCCAATCGCCATAGTCCACGATCAGCGCCGCGCCGCCATGCGCTGCGATACGTGTAGCGATTACAGCGGTGACAGGGGCCGCGCCTTCGCAGAGTTCGACAAGATCGCCCTCGCGGGTGTCCTCAAGCCGGTGGCTGAGCGCGGGCTGTTCGGTTACCGGGCCGAGGCCAAAGGTCAGCGTGCCGTTCTGCATGCCGATGCGTTTTTCGCGCCAGCCGCTGCCGCCGCGCAGGAACTGGCGCACGGGCAGGGCGTCAAAGAACTCATTGGCAACCAGAAATAGCGGCTGCTGTGGCAGGCTGTCGATGGTGTCGTGCCAGATCGGTTCAAACCCTGTTAGCGCCTTGGCCTGTGCCTCGCGCAGGGTGGGGGAGGCCTCCACCAGATGCAGCTCCAGCGCGGCGTGGAAACCGGGCACCGCGCGAGTGGCGCGCAACAGATCCGCCATCAGGGTGCCACGGCCAGGGCCAAGCTCGGCCAGGGTGAACGGCGCAGGCGCGCCCTGATCCAGCCAGCTTTGCGCCAGACACAGGCCCAGCAGCTCACCGAACATCTGGCTGATTTCCGGCGCCGTGGTGAAATCCCCGGCAGCGCCCAGCGGATCGCGGGTGGTATAATAGCCAAAGCGGGGGTTCAGCAGGCACTCGGCCATGTAATCGGCCAGGCTCATCGGCCCGTCGACATCGATGCGGGCAATCAGGTGATCCAGCAGGCTCATGCCGTGATCCTCTGGCGGCGCAGGGCGGCGATGGCAAAGACCAGTCCCAGCGCGATCATCGGCAGCGACAGAAGCTGTCCCATGGTCAGCCCGTAGCCGCCGACATGCCAGGCAAGGCCGAGCGGATTGCCGGGGGTCACGAACTGCGCATCGGGCTGACGGGCGAATTCCACCAGGAACCGCGCCATGCCATAGCCCGCCAGAAACAGCCCCAGCACCAATCCGGGCCGGTGAAAGGCCCTGCGCCGCCAGGCCAGCCACAGCAGCAATGTCGCCAGCAGCGCGCCTTCCAGTAGCGCCTCATAAAGCTGCGACGGGTGCCGCGCGCAAATTTCGCCAAGGGCCTGCCCACAGTCCTGCGCGGCCTGTCCCGGAAAGGAGACGCCCCAGGGCAGATCCGTTGGCCGCCCCCAGAGTTCCGCATTGATGAAATTGGCCAACCGTCCCAGCATCAGCCCGGGCGGCACGCTGAAGGCCACCAGATCGGCCATCTGCAGCCGGGGTACACCGTGGCGCAGCGCAAAGATCCAGGCCGCCAGCACCACGCCGATCAGCCCGCCGTGAAAGGCCATGCCGCCTTCCCAGATCCGCAGGATCGCGGCTGGGTTGGAGAGGTAGTATCCCGGCTGGTAGAACAAAACGAACCCCAGCCGCCCGCCAAGGATCACGCCAATGATGATCCAGGTCAGCAGATCCTCGACCTGCTGCGGGCGCATCGGTGGCTGGCTCGCGGGCCAGAGTGCGGGCTGTCGCAGGGCCGCCACTGCCAGCCGCCAGGCGATCAGGATCCCGACGATGTAGGCCAGCGCGTACCAGCGCAGCGCGAACTCAAAAGATCCGATGGTGATCGAGAAGATTTCGGGCGACAGGTCGGGGAATTGGATCATTGCGTGCATGTGCGACTGAATGCCTTTGCTCTGGAAGGGAAGTCAACGGCTTGCCCGCGGCCCTTTGGTTGCCCATATAGGGCATAAGCCTGATACGGAGAAGACGATGCAGAGCCGCAACAAGATCCTCGACGATATTTCCCAGCTGATGACCAATGCCATGGGTGTGGCCCACGGCGCCCGCGAAGAAGCTGAAACCGCGATGAAGAGCATGATCGACCGCTGGCTGGCCGACCGTGATTTCGTGACACGCGAAGAATTTGACGCGGTGCGTGCCATGGCGCAGAAGGCCCGCGAAGAAAACGAAGCGCTGAAAGCCCGCCTCGATGCGCTTGAGGCCTCTGCCAAAAACTGAAGACTGAAGATTAAAGACCGGACCCATCCAGAATATGCATGCGCCTGCGCGGGCGAAAAACCCGCTTGGGGCCGGTGCAGGCGGCACGTCCCGGCAGTGACGGCCAAATAACGCGGCGCCTTGATTGGGCCGCCTGATTTGCACCCGGGACCTTATCCACAGCTTTGCCGATATTTTGGGTGGCTTTCCGCTTCATCCACAACTTATTGCAGATATCCCCAAATAAAGGGTTGCCAGCGCCTATCCGGGTGTCCACCATATCTAGTATGGGAGCGGGGTTGCCTCCCCGGTCCTTTGAGCGCAAAGCTAGCTCTAGCGGACCCGAAGAGGTGCGTATGCTAGATACCAGAGAGGTGGCATCATGGCCCTATCCGAGCATCATCTGGAAGACGACATCCACCCCATAGACATCGTTGAGAACGTTGCCTCCCATCATGACTGGGATTTTGACCGGATCGGCGATGATCAGATCGCCATGGCCGTCGAGGGGCAATGGCGCACCTATTCGGTAACCCTGGCCTGGTCGGGATACGAGGAAACCCTGCGGCTGGTGTGTAGTTTCGAAATGGATCCGCCTGAGGACAAGCTGCCGCTGCTCTACGACCTTCTCAACCGGATGAACGATCAGTGCTGGGCAGGGGCCTTTACCTATTGGGCCGAGCACAAGCTGATGCTTTATCGTTATGGCCTGATCCTGTCGGGCGGCCAATCGGCCAGCGCCGAGCAGATCGACGCGATGATCCAGGCCGCTGTGTCGAATTGCGAGCGTTACTACCCGGCCATTCAGCTGACCACCTGGGCCGGGCGCACGCCTCAGGAATCTCTTCAGGTCGCCATTGCAGAGGCTTATGGCCGCGCGTAAACCTGTGCCCTGAAACTGATGTAACAGCACAGGGGCAGGGACAATGGACATGACGGATATCGCGGATCGCGGGCTGGTCCTTTTGGGATGCGGTAAGATGGGCTCGGCGATGCTGGCCGGATGGCTGGACGGCGGGTTGCCCGCGTCGTCGGTCTGGGTTCTGGATCCCTATCCTTCGGACTGGCTGAAACAGACCGGCGTGACCATCAACGGCGGCCTGCCGCAGAACCCAGCCATCGTATTGATCGCTGTAAAGCCGCAGATGATGGGCGATGCACTGCCGGGGCTTCAGGCGCTGGGCAATGGCGATACCCTGTTCATCTCGGTTGCCGCCGGTATCTCATGTGCCAGCTACGAGGCGATGCTGGGAGAGAAGACCCCCATCGTGCGCGCCATGCCTAATACACCCGCCGCCATCGGGCGCGGCATCACTGCCCTGATCGGCAACGGGCGCAGCAGCGGCGCCGATATGGATCTGGCCGAAACCCTCTTGTCCGCGATCGGCCAGACGGTGCGGCTGCAGTCCGAGGATCAGATGGATGCGGTCACCGGCGTCAGCGGCTCCGGGCCTGCCTATGTGTTCCACCTGATCGAAACACTGGCCGCCGCAGGTGAGGCGCAGGGGCTGCCCGCCGATCTGGCGATGAAATTGGCCAAGGCCACCGTGGCGGGCGCAGGGGCGCTGGCCGAGGCGGCCGCGGAAGATCCCGCCCAGTTGCGGGTGAACGTGACCAGCCCCAATGGCACCACCCAGGCGGCGCTTGAGGTGCTGATGGACAAGGACAGCGGTTTCCCGCCCCTGCTGAGCCGGGCGGTTGCCGCTGCTGCAAACCGATCCAAGGAGCTGTCCGGTGGCTGAGATTTCCTTTGATGATTTCCTGAAGGTCGACATCCGCGTCGGCACCGTGGTGCGGGCAGAACCCTATCCCGAAGCCCGCAAACCGGCGATCAAGATGTGGATCGATTTCGGCGATGAGATCGGTGAGAAGAAAACCTCGGCCCAGGTGACTGCGCATTACACGCCGGAAATGCTTGTGGGAAAACAGGTTGTGGCGGTGGTCAATTTCCCGCCGCGCCAGATCGGCAAGTTCATGTCAGAGGTTCTGGTGCTTGGCCTGCCGGATGAGGCCGGGGAGATCCGGCTGATCGGGCCGGATGGTCCGGTGCCGCTGGGCGGAAGGATGCACTGAGCGATGAAACTTTGGATTACCCGGCCGATGACAGCGGCTGTCGAGGCCCGCGCGCGGGAAGAGTTCGATGTGGATATCCGCCCCGATACGGGCGTGCTGAGCCGCGCGGAAATGCAGCGTGCCTTGCGGGATTATGACGTGGTCATGCCGACGCTGGGCGACCGGTTCGATGCCGAGATTTTTGCCGCGGTGCCTGCGCCGCGGTGTCGGCTGCTGGCGAATTTCGGCGTTGGCTACAACCATATTGACGTAGAGGCCGCCCGGGCCGCCGGTGTTGCTGTGACAAACACGCCGGGCGCGGTCACCGATGCGACTGCCGATATCGCGATGACCTTGCTGCTAATGTCGGCCCGCCGCGCAGGCGAGGGGGAGCGGCTCGTGCGCGATGGCAGCTGGGAAGGCTGGCACCCGACCCAGATGCTGGGTCAGCATGTTACGGGCAAGACCGTCGGCATCGTCGGCCTTGGCCGCATCGGGGCCGCCATCGGGCAGCGCTGCCATTTCGGATTTGGCATGAAGGTCCTCTACACCGCCCGCAGCGACAAGGATCCGGGTTTCCCCGTCACCCGCTGCGCCAACCTGTCAGAGATGGCCGCGCAGGTCGATTTCCTGGTGGTTGCCGTGCCCGGTGGCGCCGACACCCGGCATATGGTGGATGAAGCGGTGCTTGCGGCGATGCAGCCTCACGCGCATCTGATCAATATCGCCCGCGGCGAGATCGTGAAAGAAGCGGCCCTGATCACCGCCTTGCAAGAGCAGCGCATCGCCGGGGCAGGCCTTGATGTTTATGAATTCGAACCCGAGGTGCCCGAGGTGCTGCGCGCGCTTGATCGCGTCACCCTGCTGCCGCATCTGGGCACGGCCACCGAAGAGGTGCGCAGCAACATGGGGCATATGGTGCTGGACAATGTCGCGGCCTTCATCGCCGGGCAGAAACTGCCCAACCCCGTCTGAGCCACTCGGGAACGGTCAGGCTTTTGAGCCGTCCCCAACCGCTTCGCGCCAGTGACGGCGGCAGAGCGAGACATAAGTTTCATTGCCGCCGATCTGCACCTGATCACCCGTGGTGATCGCACGGCCCTGATCGTCCTGCCGGATCACCATGGTGGCCTTCTTGCCGCAATGGCAGATGGTTCGCACCTCGCGCATTTCATCGGCTAGCGCCAAGAGTGTGGCGGATCCGGGAAACAGGTTGCCCTGAAAATCCACCCGCAGCCCGTAGCACAGAACCGGTACCCCCAGATCATCGACCACACGAGCCAGTTGCCAGACCTGATCAGGTGATAGGAATTGTGCTTCGTCCACAAAAATACTGGCAACGCTGCCTCGTGACAGGCGTAATTTGATTTTTGCGAACAGGTCCTCGCCCGCACCGAACACATCGGCCTCGGCGCTGATGCCAATCCGCGAAGCAATCCGGCCCTTGCCTGCCCGGTCATCGACACGTGCGGTCAGAAGGTAGGTGTCCATGTTGTTTTCGCGGTAGTTGTGCGAGGCCTGAAGCAGCACGGCGGATTTACCGGCATTCATGGTGGAGTAGTTGAAATAGAGCTTTGCCATGCGTGCGGTTTACCCTTTGGCAATGGCTGAGTGAACCGCAAAATAATCCCGGATCGTGGGGATGCAGAGGGCAGTGCAGATCACAGGATTCGAACCCTGATGTCCAAAATACGCCCCCCCACAGCAGCCCGACCAGTCCGGGTCGAAATAGACCCTAGGGATGGATACAGGCACGCGCCACTGGGGAGGACGCCTAAAGAAGGATATGTCGTACACCCGAAACGGATGCTTGACCTCTCCCACTCATATTGAAGCGCAACCTCACTCACAAAGTTTGCTTCAACCCCAAACAAAGATGCACAATAGCATCTGGGCCACTCGTTAAATCCCTGAAAACCCAAGGGATGGCGCTAGTATTGCAATTCGTTTAAAAGGACTTCATGGGAAATTAACAAGTTCATTCCCCGCCCCGGGGCGGCTTATGAGGCAAGATTTACATGGCAGAGATCGGCAGGTACCTGAAAAAGCATACCGAAGCGCTGGTTAAGGACGTTGGCATAGAGGCCGCCTGTCAGATTACAGGCAAGTCCAAGGCGACATTGGGTCGTTACTATTCAGACAATGCCGAACATACGGAACGGTTCATGCCGGTGGATTCCGTGGCCAAGCTGGAGGGGGCTGCTTCTTTTCCGCATGTGACCTCGGCGCTCGCGGATCTGAAGAACATCACGCTGTCCTATAATCACTCCGACGATTCGGGCGTGGAAAGTGTCGGGCGCACAGGAGGGGTGAATGCCGACGTGATCGCGCTGAGCCAGCGGTTTGCAACCCTGATGAGCGAATATCAGGAAGCCATCGCTGATGGCATCATCACCGTCAATGAGGCCAAGCGCTTGCTGCGGGAAACGGTCCTGTTGCAGCAGGTCCTTCTGGATATGAAATTGCATCTCGAAGAAGAGAGCAACTGACGCTCTCGGACGTTTCATTGCGGGGCAGTAGTCCCGCTGGTAGGCCCCGACGGACTGCGGGGCCTTTTCCGTTTTCAGCCCATATGGCGGCGCAGGATCGCCGAGCCGACCGAATAGCCGGCGCCGAAGGAACAGATCAGGCCAATCTCCTGGTCGGCCATGTCATCGGAATTCTGCGCAAAGGCGATGATCGAGCCTGCCGATGATGTATTGGCATAGTCCTGCAGGATATTGGGTTGCTCGCCGGGCTCCGGGGTGCGGCCCAGAACCTTTTTGCCAATGAAATCATTCATCGCCTTGTTCGCCTGATGCAGCCACAGGCGCTTCAGATCGTCACTGGCAATGCCACTGTCAGCCAGATGGGTGCTGATGTGCTCGCTGACCATGGGCAGCACTTCCTTGAACACCTTGCGGCCGTTCTGCATGAACTGCATGTCGCGGCGGTCCGCAACCCCGTCGGGGCGCGAGCGGCGCAAGAAGCCGTTGTTGTTTCGGATATTGTTGGAAAATTCGGTGGCACAGCGGGTCGACAGGATTTCGAAATGCGGCCCCTTGGCGTCTTCGATTCGTTCGACCAGGGTTGCGGTCGCCACATCGCCAAAGATGAAGTGGCAGTCACGGTCGCGCCACTCCAGATGCCCCGAGCAGATTTCGGGGTTTACCACCAGCGCCGAGCGGATGCTGCCCGAGCGGATCATATCCGCGGCCACCTGCAGGCCAAACGTGGCCGAGGAACAGGCGACGTTCATGTCGAATGCAAATCCGTCGATGCCGAGGAGTTTCTGGATCTCGATTGCCACCGCGGGGTAGGGGCGTTCCATATTGGAGGCCGCACAGATCACGGCGTCTACGTCGCCCGCGGTCTTGCCAGCCTGTGCCAGAGCCTTGGTCGCCGCATCGACGGCCATTTCCGCCATGATGCCCGGTTCGTCATCGCTGCGCTGGCGCAGCAGCGGGTGCATGACCTCGGGGTCGAGAATTCCCGTCTTGTCCATCACATAGCGCTGCTCGATGCCAGAGGCCTTGACGATGAACTCTTCCGAGGAGTGCTGCATCGGGGCCATTTCGCCCGCTGCGATAGCCTCGGCGTTCTTTTCGTTCATGCGGTCGGCGTAGGCGTTGAACGCCACGACCAGCTCGGCATTGGTGATGATCTGAGACGGGGTGAAGACCCCGGTGCCGGTTATGGCGGCTGTGTGCATGGTAACGGATCCCGAGTTCGCAAAGTGCCGTATATCTGGGCATTTTGCGTGCGGAAGGTCAAGGTCAGCCGCAAGCTGCCGCAGGGGCAAGCAGGAACAGTGGGGCAGTGTTCGGGGAATGTGAACTTCTTCACATGAAAAGTTCATTCGCTGAAGTAATCTGCTGCGAATCCCGCACCACGGCGATCCGCTGGTGCACACCCTCTTTGCAACCGGGCCTGGCCTCATGACCGATGACACCTTGCAGCTATCGCCGGAGATCCGGTCTCTGATGGGCGTTTATGCGCTCTACTGGATGCTGGACGATGCGGTTGAGCGTATGGATCAGGCGCCGCGGATCGGGCGGTTGGAAAGCCGGATCCTGATCCGGCTGGACCGGCCCCGGCGCATGGGGGCGCTGGCACAACTGTTGCTGACTGGCCCCCCGTCCGTCACCGCGGCAGCGGATCGGCTTGAGGAGATGGGTCTTGTGCAGCGGCTGCCCGACCCGGATGACCGGCGGGCGCTGTTGCTGCATCTGACCGACCAGGGCCGCGCCGTGCGAAGCCAGCTGGACGAGGAGGCCCGCCGACTGTTCCGCCAGGTCTCTGGCCTTTCAACTGACGAGATCGCGCAGTTCGCGGCGCTATGTGAAAAAATACATGATACGAGTACAGGAAACGGCGCCCCGCTGGGATGCCCGGATCCGAAAGGAGACAGAGAATGAAAATCTTCCACCGAGTGTCACGGCTGATCCTGCCCGCGCTCGCCCTCTCGGCCCTGGTGCAGGTAGGGCCGCTGGCGGCGCAAGAGACGGCCAAACCGGTCAAGCTGCTGAAAACGCAGGCGGGCAGCGTGTTGGTTGAGCGCCAGTTCTTTGGTCAGGTGGCGGCGAAACAATCCGTCGACCTTGCCTTTCAGGTGGGCGGTCAGGTGCTGGAGTTTCCGGTGGCGCAGGGCACCGTGGTGCCCGAAGGGCAGCTTGTTGCGCAACTGGACCTGGAACCTTTTGAGCTGAAACTGGAACAGGCCCGGCTGCAAAAGGCGCAGGCGGACCGCACGGTGGCACGGATGGAGAAACTGACCGGGACGGTCAGCCAGGTGTCCATCGATGATGCGGAAACCCAGGCTGGTCTGGCCAGGGTCGCCCTGCGGGATGCGGAATACGCCTTGCAGCATGCGACGCTGACGGCGCCCTTCGATGCGCTGGTCTCCAGCCGCGAGGTCGAGAAATTCACCACGGTCAGCGCCGGGACGCCCATCGTCCGGCTGCACGATATGTCTGAACTGCACATCAAGGTGGATGTGCCTGAAATCCTGTTTCAGCAGGCAAATGCAGATGAAAAGGTGGATATCACGGCCTCCTTCCCGGGCTGGGACGCCACCTATCCGGTTGAAATTCTTGAATTCGATGCCGAGGCGAGCAGCGTTGGGCAGACCTACCGGGTGACCTTCCGTCTGGCGCCTCCTAAGGATCGGCAGATCCTGCCCGGGGCCTCGGTTTCGGTGCGGGTGCTGGTCAATACCGGTGCTGCGGCGATCCGCCTGCCGGCAACGGCCATCGTGGTGTCCCCCGAAGGGCAGACTGGTGTGATGGTCTTTAGCCCCACCGGGGCCGACAATGGCACGGTCGCCTGGCGGCCTGTCACTGTGACGCCGACGCAGGATGGCGATTTCACCGTCACCGAAGGTCTGACTGGCGGTGAAGAGGTGGTTCTGGCGGGCGGCACCGCCCTGTCGGACGGGCAGGCGGTACGCCGCTTTGCCGGTTTCGCGAACTGAGGGCGGGCAGATGGATATTGCACGCGGCTCAATCGAAAAACCGCTTTATACATGGCTGATCATGTTGATCGCCCTTTTCGGGGGCATCTGGGGTTTCCTGTCGCTGGGACGGCTTGAGGATCCGGCCTTTACCATCAAACAGGCTGTCATCGTGACCCAGTATCAGGGCGCCACGGCAGAGCAGGTGGCGCTGGAGGTCTCTGAACCGCTGGAGTCTGCGATCCAGAAAATGGCCGAGGTCGATATCATCACCTCGATCAACCAGCCGGGCCAATCCCTGATCGAAGTTGAAATCAAATCGACCTATGACGGCAGCGAGCTTCCCGCCGTCTGGACCAAACTGCGCGCGAAGATCCGCGATGCGGCCCTGTCCCTGCCCGAAGGCACAAGTCAGCCCTTCGTGAACGATGCCTTCGGGGATGTGTTCGGCCTGTTCTATGCCGTCACCGCAGACGGATTCAGCGATGCGGAAAAGCATGAACTGGCAACTTTCCTGCGGCGGGAGCTGCTGACGGTTGATGGGGTTGCCGATGTAGATGTCTCCGGCCTGCCGGACGAAGCGATCTATGTCGAACCCGACCTGCCGATTTCGGTCAACTTGAATGTACCACTGACGGCGATTGCCAATGCCATCGCCACCTCCAACTCGGTTCGCCCGGCGGGCAAACTGGATGCGGGCGATGCCGACACCCGGCTTCTGGCGCCGCAAGGATCGGACAGTGTTTCGGAAATCGCCGGTCTCTCTGTTGGGGTACAGGGCGAGGTGATCAACGTGATCGACATGGCCAAGGTCCACCGCGGCCGGGTTGCTGATCCCGATCTGATCGTGCGCTACAACGGGGCCGAGGCCTTTACTCTTGGGGTGGCCGGTATCGCGTCGGAAAACATCGTGGATGTGGGCAAGAACGTCGATGCCAAGCTGGCGCAGCTGGACAGTGACATCCCCTATGGCGTGTCGCTGCAGCCGATCTATCAGCAGCACGTGGTGGTCGAGCAGGCCTCGAATGACTTCCTGGTGAACCTGGCGATGTCCGTCGCCATCGTGGTGGTGGTTCTGGCGCTGTTCATGGGCATGCGCGCGGCCATTGTCGTCGGCGTGACCTTGCTGCTGACCGTGGTCGGGACGCTCTTGTTCATGAACCTTTTCAGCATCGAGATGGAGCGGATCTCCCTGGGCGCGCTGATCATTGCCATGGGGATGCTAGTGGACAATGCCATCGTGGTTGCCGAGGGCATGCAGATCTCGATGCTGCGAGGCAAGAACTCGCGCGAGGCCGCGCATGAGGCCGCCAGCAAGACGCAGATCCCGCTTCTGGGCGCGACTGTCATCGGGATCATGGCCTTTGCCGGTATCGGCCTCAGCCCGGATTCCACCGGTGAATTCCTCTTCTCGCTGTTTGCCGTGATCGGCATTTCGCTGCTGCTGAGCTGGCTTCTGGCGCTGACGGTGACGCCGTTGCTGGGGCATTATTTCTTCAAACGCGGCACTGGTGGCGGTGGCGACGAATACGGCGGACTGATTTTCCGCGCCTATGGCGCCAGCCTGCGTCTGGCACTGAAACTGCGCTGGCTGGTGGTGGTAGGGCTGATCGCCCTGACGACCGTGTGCTACATAGGCTTTGGACAGGTCAAACAGGCGTTCTTTCCCGACTCCAACACGCCGCTGTTCTTCGTGCATCTGAAACTGCCGCAGGGCACCTCGATTCACACCACTTCGGCGCAGCTGCAACGGGTCGAAGACTGGTTGGCCGAGCGTCCCGATGTGGAATCAACCGCGGCCTTTGTGGGGCAGGGGGCGACCCGTTTCATGCTGACCTATTCGGCGGAAAAGGCGAACCCCAGCTATGGTCACCTGATCATCCGCGCGAGCAGCCTGCAGGAAATCCCGGCGCTTCAGGCCGATCTTGAGGCCTTTGGGCGCAGCAATTTCCCCGAGGCGGAATTCCGCACCAAACGTCTGGTCTTTGGCCCAGGCGGCGGTGATCCCGTTCAGGTTCGTTTCTCGGGTCCCGATCCGGCGGTTCTGCGCCAGCTGGGGGAGGAAGCCATGGTGCGGCTGAAAGATGGCTCTGACAGTATCCTGAGCGTGCGGCACAATTGGCGTGAACAGGAACTGGTGCTGGAGCCGATCTATGCCACAGACCGGGCACAGACGGCGGGGATTACCCGCGAGGACATCGCGGGCACCTTGCAGTTCTCCACCGACGGGGTGACGGCCGGCATGTTCCGTGAACGCGACCGGCAGATCCCGATCATCCTGCGCAGATCGCCGGAGGATCAGTTCAACATCATGGATCAGCTGGTCTTCTCCACCTCGTCGAACCGTTTCATGCCTCTGGAACAAATGATCGACGGGGTCGAGATCAAGGTGCAGAACACCCTGATGCATCGCCGCGACCGGGTGTTTACCCTGACCGTGGGGGCGGATATCGCGCCGGATGTCACTGCTGCAACAGTGTTCAATGAGGTGCAGAACAGCATCGAGGAGATCGCCCTGCCGCCGGGCTACCGGATGGAATGGGGCGGGGAGCACGAAAGCTCGGCCGACGCCAACAAGAGCCTTGGCGCGCAGCTTCCGGTGTCCCTGCTGATCATGGTGCTGATCTCGGTCCTGCTGTTCAATGCGATCCGTCAGCCGGTGATCATCTGGTTGCTGGTGCCGATGTCGGTCAACGGCGTGGTCATCGGGCTTCTGGGCACCGGTCTGCCCTTTACCTTTACCGCGCTTCTTGGGCTCCTCAGCCTGTCGGGCATGCTGATCAAGAACGGCATCGTCCTGGTCGAGGAAATCGATCTGGTGCGCGCCGAAGGGCGGCCGCTGCGCGAGGCGATTGTCGAGGCGTCGGTGTCGCGTTTGCGTCCGGTGATGCTGGCCGCGATCACCACGATCCTTGGCATGGCGCCCCTGCTGAGCGATGCTTTCTTCGTGTCGATGGCGATCACGATTATGGGCGGTCTGGCCTTTGCCACCGTGTTGACGCTGGTGGCGGCGCCGGTGTTCTACCTGATCTTCTTTGCACGCGATGAAAAACGGGAAGCCTCTGCAGCCTGACCTGACGGTCTGGTACCAAACTCAAAAGGCCCCGGATATTTCCGGGGCCTTTTTGCATCTGCGCGGATCGCACCGGTTGCGCAGCGTCAGATCAGCGGCACGAAGGGTACATCGCAGGCACTGAGTGTCATCAGGGTCAGAAGAGTAATCATCACGCGCATTTTGGCGCTCCTTTGGTTTTGCTGCTCGATCACGGCAGCTGACCCCAAAGCGCCGCACAGGTCAAACCTCTCTCCGTGCCGTAGAGAGTTGACGGTGCTGCGGCATGATGTCTTTAAAATGCTCCGCTAACCCCTTGTTCAATACTTTTGTTAAGAATGATATTCTGAACAGAAGCGTGCGAAGGTCCAGCAATCGGCGAGGGAGTTCTTCATGACACGAGCATATTTGCGTGCGGTTACCGTTTCATCCTTTTTCCTGTTGGCAGGCGGCGTTCATGCGACATCGACCGGGCACGGTGAAGAGATGCACGTGGTCCCCGATGCGGTGATCGCAGAGCAACGTCAGGCCCTGTCGGAAAACACGCTGTTTGCCGGGTTCGGCCCGCAGGCGCCGCGCGATATCGACAGCATGGGCGGCAGCAACAAGGTCAGTTTCGAAGCCGCACCACCCTATAACGAAATGAACCTCTGCAACATCCATTTCCACGAAAGCGCCGAACACCGGGGCGGGGAATTCACCACCTATGCTGGCAACGGCGATGGTCACGGCTATGGCAGCGGCTACAAATATTCCGGTGAGCTGAGCGTGACGGAACTTGCGCCGTACCATGAAGAGGTCGGAGCCACCGAACACGGCAGTCTGGTGCCCGGCGACACGATTGAGGTGCATTTCGTGCACACCACCGCGCGGGTCGATCCCGGCCCGACGCTTGGCTCCTGCCTCAGCGAGGCCATCAAGAACCCGCAGCTGCGGGTGGAGGCGCAGGTCTTTGTGCTGGTCAACGATGAGACCGCGCTCGATTTCACCAAAGTCACGCGCTTACAAAAGAAAAACGGCTTGACCCAGGCGGTAAACATGCCAACCGATACCGGGCGGCCGGTCGTCTATGCGGGTTCAACCACCGGGCCTGCCTATAACGAGAAGGGATCGCCCTTTCAGGTCACCTGGGCGGTGCGCCCCAAGGTGGCCAAGGTCAGCATCCAGTCGGTCGCCAGATGGCTGGACTACAACACCTTTGACGAAGACCACGCCCATGGCGTGCGCAATCTGGTGATCAATCCCGACCTCCTGTCGGTGATCGGACGCTGACACGCGCTGCCCCGCTATTGGGGCGCAAGGTTTAGGAGCAGGGGGGCCGGGTAGACGCCCTCCGGTTCAGACGCTGGTTCCCAGTGCCCGGCGAAATGCCATCAGGCTGCCGGACAGGAACACCGCGCCCAGGCAAGCCATCGTCACCAGTTCGGGCCAGACAATCGACAGATCCGCCCCGCGGAACACCACGGCCTCGGCAAAGGCCATGTAGTGGCGCGAGGGCAGCAGCCAGGTGAAGGGCTGCACGATATCAGGCTGGCTTTCGATCGGGGTCATGCCGCCGGAGAGCATCATCATCGGCATGATCGTCATCATGATCAGCAGGGCGAATTGCGCCATGGTCCGGGCGATGGTTCCAAGGAAAATTCCGATGGCCGCCGCTGCAAACAGGTAAACCGCTGTGCCCGCAAAAAGCAGTGCGTGCGTGCCGACCATTGGCACCTGCAGCAGGCCCTCGAACACCACCAGCATCGATAGAGCAAAGACGCTGATGATGATCAGCCCATTGGCCCAGATCTTGGCCAGGGCGATCTGAAAAGCGGTGAGGGGCATCACCAGAAGATGTTCGATGGTGCCATGCTCGCGCTCGCGGATCAGGGCGGCGCCGGTCAGCATGATCGCGACCATGGTCAGGTAGTTCAGGATGCCATTCAAGGCATTGAACCAGACCTGGCTGCCATTGGGGTTATAGGCCCGCCGCAGCACCAGATCGACCGGCGCTCCGGCGGACGGATCGCGGCCCGCCAGATAGCGGCTGACCTCGGTCTGGATGATCGCCTGAATGTATCCATCGCCCAGCCCGGCCTGCATTACTGCGGTTGCATCGATATGCAGCTGGATCTCGGGCTGGCTGCCTTTGCGCAGCTGTGCTTCGAAATCGGGGGGGATGACCAGCGCAAAGAGGAACCGCGCCTGATCCAGCCCGGGGCCGATCTCTTCCGCATCTATGGGGATCGGGGTCTGGAAATAGGGCGGGTAAAAGGCGTTGGCGATTTGGCGCGACAGCTGCGAATTGTCCTCGTCCGCAATGGCGATAGAGGCGTTATTGACGTTCTCCGGTAGGCTGGTGGCATCCATATAGACCATGAAGGTGAACACGAAGAGGATCAGCCCCGCCATCACCGGATCCATCAGCACCGTGCGTAACTCCTTGGTGCCTAGCCAGAAGATATGGTGAAGCGCCTTCATGCTATTTCTCCTGCTTGCGCAGCAACAGCACTGCAATGGCCAGAAAGACCGGAAAAAACAGGCTCAGTTTCACAATGTCATGGCTCAGCGCCGCCCAGCCCAGCCCCTTTGTATAGGCGCCGACACTCAGATGCATGAAATAGGAGGCAGGCCAGGCCGAGCCGATCATCTGCGCCTCGGGCGACAGGGTCGAAATCGGCTGGATCATGCCGGAATACTGCATGGTCGGCATCAGCGAGAGCAGCGCCGCCGCAAAAACCGCGGCGACCTGCGTTTTGACCAGCGAGGACACGACAAGGCCATAGGCGGTGACCGCAAAGCCATAGCACAAGGCCCCGAGCGTTATCGCGGACAAGGAGCCTTTCAGCGGCACATCCAGTACAAATATGACCATCAGCGTCAGCACCAGGTAGTTGCACATGGCAATAGCGACATAGGGCAATTGCTTGCCCACCAGGAACTCGATGCGATTGGTGGGGGTGACATAGAAATTGGTGATGGTTCCGATTTCCTTTTCCCGCGCCACGCTGACGGCCATCAGGATGACAGGAAACAGCATCAGCAGCATGGCCGGTATCGACGGCCCCATTGACCGGATGCTGGCAAAGGTCGGATTGTAGCGGTAGCGGTTTTCGATGGTGAAACTGGACTGTTCCTGCGGATCGACACCGGCCTCCAGCATCAGATCGCGCAGATAAATGGCGTGCCCACCGGTGATATAGCCCTCGACGGTTCCGGCCCGCATCGTATTGGCCCCATCCAGCCAGGCCGAAACTTCGGGCGTGTTGCCCCGCGCCAGATCACGGCCGAAATTCGGTGGGATCTCGACGGCGACGCTGACCTCGCCTGCCGCCATCTGGCGGATCAGATCCTCCCGGTTCAACAGATCCGGCTGTTCCAGAAAATACCGTGACCCGGTGAAACTGCTTAAGTAGCTACGGCTGGCCGGAGACTGGTCTTGATCCAGCGCGGCAAAGGTCAGATCCTCCACATCCATCGAGACACCGTAGGACAGCACCACCAAAAGGATCACCGATCCGAGAAAGGCAAAGGCCAGCCTGATCGGATCGCGGATCACCTCGACCGTTTCGCGCAGGCTGTAGGCCAGCAATCTGGACAGGCTGAACCGGCCAAGCCTGACCGGGGGATCATGGGCGTCTGGCACGCCTCCGTCCTGCAGGGCCACGCTATCGGCGCTCTCGCCTTCTCCGGTTGCGTCTTCGATATAGGCCACAAAGGCGTCCTCAAGCGAGGTTGCGCCCTTGGCCTCAACCAGATTGTCCGGCGTGTCATGGACCAGCACTTCGCCCGCATGCATGAGCGAGATGCGATCACAGCGCAGCGCCTCATTCATGAAATGGGTCGAGATGAAGATCGTCACCTTGTCGTGGCGGGACAACTCGATGAGGAACTCCCAGAACCTGTCCCGCGCCTCGGGATCGACGCCCGAGGTCGGCTCGTCCAGGATCAGGATTTCCGGCTCGTGCAGCACCGCTACCGCCAGCGACAGACGTTGCCGGATACCAAGCGGCAGCCCGCCAGAGCGTGTATCCATCACATGCGATAGCTCGAACCGGTCGGCCAGCGCCGCGATGCGCGCCGTGGCCTGCTGGCTGGGGATCTGGAACAGCCGCGCGTGCAGGGCGAGGTTCTGCGCCACCGTAAGTTCGCCATAGAGCGAGAAAGCCTGGCTCATGAAACCGACGCGTTTACGGGTCGCAAGATCCTTGGCGTTCACCGGCTTACCAAAAAGATAGGCCTCACCTTCGGACATCGGCAACAGGCCGGTTAGCATCTTCATGGTGGTGGTCTTGCCGCAGCCGTTGGAGCCGAGGAAGCCGAAGATTTCGCCAGGGCGGATTTCGAAACTTACGTTGCTCACGGCGGTGAAATCGCCGAACCTCCGGGTCAGGCCGCGGGCCACGATGGCGGGGCGCTCGCCATCGGTTTGCAGCGGCGGAATGACCAGCTCCGGCAACTCGCGGCCCTCCCCGCCGGGCCGCAGGCGCACAAAGGCGGCCTCAAGACTGTCGGTGCCGGTTCTGGCGCGCAGTTCTTCTGCCGTGCCGGTGGCCAGAACCTGGCCTGCATCCATCGCCACCAGCCAGTCGAATTCTTCGGCCTCCTCCATATAGGCGGTCGAAACCAGAAGGCTCATGCCGGGATGTTCCTGCCGGATCTTGGCAATCAGGTCCCAGAACTGGCGCCGCGACAGGGGGTCGACCCCGGTGGTGGGCTCATCCAGGATCAGCAGGTCTGGATCATGCAGCAGCGCACAACACAGGCCCAGTTTCTGTTTCATCCCCCCCGAGAGTTTTCCGGCGGGGCGATCCAGAAAGGGAAAAAGCCCGGTTGCCCGGGTCAGCCGCGCGATCCGGCGGTTGCGTTCAGCGCGGCTTTGTCCAAACAGCTTGCCAAAGAAATCGAGGTTCTCCTGAACGCTCAGGTCCTGATACAGGTTCTTGCCCAGCCCCTGCGGCATATAGGCAAGGCGCGGACCGATCCGCTGCCGGTGGCCCGCCTTACGCATGTCGCCGCCCAGCACCTGCAGCGTGCCGGTCTGCATGACCCGCGCACCGGCGATCAGGTCCAGCAGCGTCGATTTTCCAACCCCGTCCGGCCCGATCAGGCCAACCACCTTGCCAGCCGGGATGTCGAGCGTCACATCCGCAAGCGCGACCACGTCCTTGTAGCGCTGCATCAGATTGGCAGCGCGGACGACGGGCTGGCTTTGATCCTCCATGGCCGGGCCCTTACTCTTGCGCGGTCAGTTCGGGGGGGATGTTGTTCAGAAACTCCGGCCAATCCGGCAAGGTCTCGCTGGCCAGACGCACATAGGCCACGCCGCGGATCCCGGTCTTCACAAGGTCAATGTTCGCTTCGACCAGCGGTTGTGGCACCCGGACCCGCACCCGGAACATCAGGTCCTGCCGTTCGCTGGCGGTTTCGACCTGTTTGGGCGTGAATTGCGACACTGGTGAGACAAAACTGACCTTGGCCGGGATCACCACATCGGCGATATCAAGCCGGATGCGGGCCTCGCTGCCGATGGACAGGAGATGCGCCTCGGTGGCGGGCAGGAAAAACTCCAGATAGACCTCGGTGAGATCGACCATGGTCAGGACGCGTCCGCCTGCGCCGATGACCTCTCCAGGCTCGGTCAGTCGGTAGAGTACCCGTCCAAGGGTCGGTGCCGTCAGGCGGGCATCGTCGAGGTAGGTCTGCACTTCCTCAATGGCGAAACGCGCCGCATCCACCGCGCGCTGCTGTGACAGAAGCGATGCTTTGGCCACGGTGAGGTTGGCCTCGGCAACCTTGTGATCGCTGAGACGTACGTCGAGGGTTTCGGCAGTTGCGACCCCGCGGGACACCAGCTCGCGGGTGCGTTCCAGCTCCTGATCGGCCAGCAGCAACCGCGCCTCGGCCTGCGCAATGGCGGCCTCGGCGGCTGCGACCTGGCTTTCCACCGATGCGTATTCCGCCTTTGCCCGCGACAGTTGCGCCTCCAACTCGCGGGTTTCAATGGTGGCGACCAGTTGGCCGGTCTCGACCAGATCACCCTCTTTCACCTCGACCGTGGCGACCCGCCCGGCGATCCGGCTGGAAATATCGACCTGAACCGCCTCAATGCGACCGTTGCCCGAGGTAATGCCATAGGGCAGCTCACCATTGCCGTTGGCGGTGTAGTAATAAAGCCCGGCGCCGGCCGCCAGGACCGCGATACCGGCTATGATCCATCTGCTAGAAAACATCTTTCATCCCCGGCTGTGCTGCATGTCCAGAGGCGTCGGCACCAGCCTGTGCGTCCGACAGAAATGTGCGGACGTGGTCCGCGATAACGCGCTCTTCATTGGTGGCGATGACATAGGCGCCGACCGTGCTGTCCACACCGTGAATGCGGGTGTCGTTGCGGGCGTTGGCCTCTGTATCAAGGGTGGCCCCCAGCCAGCCGCAGCCCTCAACGATCCGGGCACGGATCTCGGCTGCGTTTTCGCCCATGCCACCGGTAAAGACCAAGGCATCGATACCCTGCGCTGCGGCCGCCAGCGCACCGATCTGCTTGCAGGCGCGATAGACAAAAAGCTCCACCGCCTCTTGTGCGGCGGCGCTATCGCTCTCCAGCAAATCGCGCATGTCATCGCTGAGGCCCGAGACACCGAGCAGCCCCGATTGCCCACCAAGCAGAGCCTCGACCTCCTCTAGGCTCATGCCCTTTTCGCGCATCAGGTAGAGCGGCACGCCGGGGTCCAGCTCGCCGCAGCGTTTGCCCATCACCAACCCGTCCAGCGCTGTGAATCCCATGGTGGTGGCGATGCTTTTGCGGTTCTTCATGGCGCAGATGCTGGCGCCATGGCCCAGATGCAGCACCAGAACCCGGCCATCGGCACGCTTCCCAAGGTGGGTGGGCAGCTGCGAAGCGATGAATTCGTAGGAAAGTCCGTGAAACCCATAGCGCAGCACCCCCGCATCTGTGAGCGCGCGGGGCAGGGCAAAGATCTGCCCGATCCTCGGCGTGGTGCGGTGAAAGGCGGTGTCGAAACAGGCGATCTGCGGGATGCCGGGCCAGGCCCGTTGCAAGGCGTCGATTCCGGCAAGGTTATGCGGCTGATGCGCCGGAACCAATGGTGCCAGCCGCTCCAACTCACCCCGTACGTCGGCGGTGACCTTTGTGGCATCCGCAAAACGCTGACCGCCATGGACCACCCGGTGCCCGGCGGCGATGACCTTCAACTCCGCGCTTTGCTCCTGCAGGTGGCGGACCAGCCAATCCAGCACCTGCTCGTGATCTGCGTCGGCAGGCAGGGGGAGCGGCTCTGAGATGCCATCGACATGATGGACCGGGCCAAGGCCAATGCGGTCGACATGGCCCTTGGTCATGGCAGGGCCGTTGCCTGCGGCAGCGTAGAGCGCGTATTTGACCGAGGAGGAGCCGACGTTGAGGGTGAGGATTGCTTCGCTCATGGTGCGATCCTTGCCTGTTGATGCCGCACAAACAGCTGCGCCAGAGCTGCCGAGGCGACCCGAGCCAGTGCGCCATCCGCCCGGCTGGTCAGCATGATCGGCACCCGCGCGCCCAGAACCAGACCCGCGGCTTCGGCGCCGGCGAGGTACTGCAATTGCTTGGAAATCATATTGCCGGCCTCCAGATCAGGGGCGAGCAGGATATCCGCGTCCCCGGCGACATCCGATGTGATCCCCTTGGCCTGCGCCGCCGCGCGGGAAATCGCGTTGTCAAAGGCCAGCGGCCCGTCAAGGATCCCGCCGGTGATCTGGCCGCGCTCTGCCATCTTGCACAGGCCCGCCGCCTCGACCGTCGAGGGGATCTTGGGGGTGATGGTTTCAACCGCCGACAGGATGGCAACCTTCGGCGCGGCAACACCAAGCGCCTGCGCCAGATCGATGGCATTCTGCAGAATATCCGCCTTGGTCAGCAGGTCGGGAAAGATATTGATGGCCGCATCGGTAATCATCAGCGGCTTGGGGTAGCTTGGCACATCCAGAACAAAAACATGGCTCATCCTGCGTTCGGTGCGCAGGCCAGTGGCCTTGTTGACCACTGCCGACATGACCTCATCGGTGTGAAGGGCGCCTTTCATCAGGGCCTCGGCCTTGCCCGTGCGCACCAGTGAGACCGCCATGTCAGCTGCGGCGTGGCTGTGCGGGGCATCCACGATCTCGACCCCCGCCAGATCCAGACCAGCCTCGGAGGCGGCCGCCTTTATGCGCGGGGCCGGACCGATCAGAACCGGCGTGATCAGCGCCTTGTCCCGTGCCTCTAACGCGCCCTCCAGCGAGGCGACATCGCAGGGGTGCACCACAGCGGTCACGATCGGATCAAGGGGCTGCGTGGCGGCAATCAGCGCATCAAACCCTGCGCCGGGCTTGCTCAGCTGGCCCGAGGGGCGACCGGAGCGCGGCACGCGCAGGGGCTTGTCCGGTGCGATCACCTCTGCCGTGCCTTCGACAAGGGCGGCATCGGCGCTATCGGTGCAGAGGCAATCGAGCATCACATGCCGGGTTTCGGGATCGGTTTCGCGCACCGTGATGCGCGTGGTGATCATCTCGCCAAGGCGGGCCGGGGCAAGGAAGCGCAGCGATTGAGACAGGCAGACCGTGCCGGGACCGGGCAATTCGGTGGACAGCAATTCGGAAATCAGCGCACTGCCCCAGGCGCCCGCCGCAATCCCATCGTTCGGCGCAGCCGCGTTACTGCCTTCAGGCAGGTCGACACAGGGGCCGATATCGTCATCACGCAGAGCGCGAGTCAGCTCGGCGCTGTCGCCGGGGGTGATCTGATCAAAGGTCTTGCTCTCGAAATACTGCATCAGTGCCTCGTGATATCAATTATCCGCTACAATCGGGCAAAGCGCGCCGTGCCGCAATATCTCCCCGCTAACCCGGTCGGGGGCGGTGGCGTCACTCCATGAGCACGTAGGTGCCTGGCGCCGGGCAAAGCGCCTCTCCCATCGCGGGGGGCGCAGTGGGGTCTCCCGACCGGGTTTCAAGCCAGGCCACCCATTCCGGCCACCAGGATCCCTCCTTGCGCTCGGCCACTTCGCGCCATTCATCGGGGGGCAGATAGCGGTCCCGGTCGCAACTGGTGTGAACGTGATAGTGGCGCCGGGGGTGACCGGGTTCGGAAACCACACCGGCATTATGCCCGCCATTGGTCAGCACGAATGTGACCGGGGAACTGGTCAGCGCGTCGATCTTGAAGGCCGATTTCCACGGCGCCACATGATCGGTTTCGGTGCCGACGGCAAAGATCGGCAACCGCAGATCATCAAGCGACACCGGATGGCCGCCGACCTCGTATTTTCCGGTGGCCAGTTCGTTGTTCAGAAACAGCTTGCGCAGATATTCCGAATGCATCCGGTAAGGCATCCGTGTCGCATCGGCGTTCCAGGCCATCATGTCATTCAACTCCGGCCGCTCGCCCATCAGGTAATCCTTCTGAAGCCGCGACCAGACCAGATCGTTCGAGCGCAGCAGTTGAAAGGCGCCGGACATCTGACCCGCATCCAGGTATCCCTGCTGCCACATCATGTCCTCCAGAAAGGCGACCTGGCTTTCGTTGATGAACAGCGTCAACTCACCCGCTTCGGTGAAATCCACCTGCGTGGCGAACAGCGTCATGCTGGCAAGCCGGTCATCGTCATCGCGCACCATGGCTGCGGCGGTGAGGCTGAGAAGGGTGCCGCCCAGGCAATAGCCCGCGGCGTGGATCTTCTTGGCGGCGGTAATGTCCTGGATTACGTCCAGCGCCGCCATCGGTCCCTTCTTGCGGTAATCCTCCAGTCCGAGATCAGCATCTTCGGATCCTGGATTGCGCCAGGAGATCATGAATACCGTGTAGCCCTGCTCGGTGAGGTATTTCACCATCGAATTTTCGGGCGACAGATCAAGGATGTAGTATTTCATGATCCATGCCGGAACGATCAGCAGCGGTTCGGGTTTCACCTTGTCGGTGGTGGGTTCGTATTGGATCAGTTCGATCAGATGGTTGCGGTAAACCACCTTTCCCGGCGTCACCGCCACGTTTTTACCCACGTGGAAATCCGTTTCCGGGCGGAGAGGTTTGCCCGCCATCAGATCCTGCATGTCCTCGCGCAGGTTTTCCATGCCGCGCCACAGATTCATGCCACCTTCGTCCTTCGTCTTTTGCAGCACTTCAGGATTGGTCAGCGGAAAATTGGCAGGCGAGACTGCGTCAAGCATCTGGCGCGCAATGAAGGACACGGCGCGTTCATCCTCGCAACTGACGCCGCGAACGCCGGTGGTCGCCTCATGCCACCACTCCTGCTGCAAGAGGAACGCCTGCTGAAATGCGTTGAAGGGTTGCTTCTGCCAGGCGTCATGGCTGAAGCGCCGGTCGCGGCGTGCAGGCGGGACGCAGGGTTTGACCGCGTCAGAACCAAGAGAGGTTTCAAACAAATAGCGACCATAGTCCGCTGCCCCTGATACGGCCTTGTTCCACAGGTTCATCTGCTTGCCCGGGGACACGGCAAGATGGATCGACCAATCGCCGACAACCCGCATGATCGCCGCCGGAGAAAGACCCCCGGTCAGCTTTGCCAGTTTGGAGCGCGCTTCCTTGTCGAGCAAGTCGCCAATCTCGGCGGCAGGATCGTGCTCCGGTTTCTGTGAAACCTCTGCAGGCATGGCCTCGGGCAGGGGAGCGGGGCGGTTCGGAATGCCCGTTTCCTGGCCCTCGGCCGCCTTGTTTTCCGTGTTCATCGCAGACACCTCAGCCGCTGGCACCAAAGAACGCGCCGGATCGCTCCGGTCATTGCTGGCACAGGGTACGCTGCGATGCAGCAAAGGCTATGATCTGAATCAACACGGCCGCCCTGATTGCGCGGGATTTTCGGGCCGTGCTTAGCGGGGTGGCAGGATCGCCCGGCAAATCAGCCCTGCACAAACAGGCGGGAGAGCACTTGTGGCACCGATGTCCGGGATGGAACGAAAAAGCCCCGGGAAAACCCGGGGCTTTGACAATTTTCTATCTGATCGCGGGATTATCCCTGCAGGCTTTTGACCTGAACGTCCCCTTCGGCCTGCGCCTTGATCGCCAGCGCGGCGGCATGGGCACCGGCGGCGGTGGTGAAGTAGGGAATCTTGTCATACAGCGCGACCGAGCGCATTTCCTTGCTGTCCTCGACCGCCTGAGCGCCTTCGGTCGTGTTCATCAACAGCTGCACATGGCCGTCTTTCAGCAGGTCCACCACGTGCGGGCGTCCCTCGTAGACCTTGTTCACCGCCTCGCAGGCCACACCGTGCCCGTCCAGCCATGCCTTGGTGCCGCCGGTGGCGACCAGGGTGAAGCCTTGTTCGATCAGGGTGCGCGCGGCCTCCAGCATTGTGGCGCCCTTGTCGGCATCCTTGATCGAGATGAAGGCACGGCCTTCCGACGGTAGCACCATCCCGGCACCCATCTGCGCCTTGAGGAAGGCGCCGGCAAAGGAGCGATCCCAGCCCATCACCTCGCCGGTGGAGCGCATTTCCGGCCCCAGGAGCGTATCGACGCCGGGGAAGCGGGCAAAGGGCAGCACCGCTTCCTTGACCGAGAACCACGGCATGTCGGGGTCTGCCAGGGTCATCGGATCGGCCATCGGCACGTCGACGTCGTAGCCTGCATCGGGCTCATAAGGCGCCCGCTGCGGGAAGGCCGAAAGCTTCTCGCCCGCCATGACGCGCGCCGCGATCGAGGCGATGGCGCTGTCGGTGGCCTTGGCGACAAAGGGCACGGTCCGGCTGGCGCGCGGGTTCACTTCGATCAGGAAGATCTCGCCGTCCTTGATCGCGAACTGCACGTTCATCAGGCCAACCACGTTCAGCGCCTTGGCCAGCGCATGGGCCTGGGTCTTGATCTCTTCGATAACGTCCTTGGACAGCGAATAGGGCGGCAGGGAGCAGGCACTGTCGCCCGAGTGCACGCCGGCCTCTTCGATGTGCTGCATGATGCCTGCCACATGCACCTCTTTGCCGTCGCAGATCGCATCCACATCCAGTTCCACGGCACCGGCCAGATAGCTGTCGAGCAGAACCGGGCTGTCGCCGGACACCACCACTGCCTCGGCGATGTAGCGTTTCAGCTGGTCCATGTCGCGCACGATCTCCATCGCGCGGCCACCCAGAACGTAAGAGGGGCGAATGACCAGCGGGAAGCCGATTTCCTCGGCGATTTCCAGCGCCTGTTCATCGGTGGAGGCAATGCCGTTGTGCGGCTGCTTGAGGCCCAGCTTGTTCACCAGATCCTGGAAGCGTTCACGGTCTTCCGCCAGATCGATGGCGTCGGGCGTGGTGCCGAGGATCGGAATGCCCTCGTCCTGAAGCGCATTGGCCAGTTTCAGCGGGGTCTGACCGCCGAACTGCACGATGACACCGTGCAGGGTGCCGTTTTCCTGCTCGGCACGCAGGATCTCCATCACGTGTTCAAAGGTCAGCGGTTCGAAATACAGCCGGTCCGAGGTGTCATAGTCGGTCGACACTGTTTCGGGGTTGCAGTTGATCATGATCGTCTCATAGCCCGCGTCCGTCAGCGCATAGCAGGCGTGACAGCAGCAGTAGTCGAACTCTATCCCCTGGCCGATCCGGTTCGGGCCACCGCCCAGGATCACAACCTTCTTGCGGTCCGAGGGGCGTGCCTCGCATTCCACTTCGCCCATCATCGGGGTTTCATAGGTGGAATACATATAGGGAGTCTGCGCCTCGAACTCGGCGGCGCAGGTATCGATCCGCTTGAAGACGGCGTTGACGCCCAGGTTCTGGCGGGCACGGCGCACGTTGTCCTCGTCCCGGCCCGTCAGGGCGCCAAGACGGGCATCGGTAAAGCCGAGCATCTTCAGCGCCCGCAACTGGTCCTCGCGCATCGGCAGGCCGTTTTTGCGCACCTCGCGCTCGGCGTCGACGATCTCGCGGATGCGGGACAGGAACCAGGGGTCGAACTTGGTGACGTTCTGGATCTCATCATCGCTGAGCCCATGGCGCATCGCCTGGGCAATGGTGCGCATGCGGTCCGGGGTCTGCTGGCTGATCGCCTTAATCACCGCCGCCTTGTCATCGCCGGTGGCCTCGTCCCAGAGGCCCACGGTCATGCCGGGGATCTCGACCTCGTCAAAACCGGTGAGGCCGGATTCCATCGAGGCCAGCGCCTTTTGCATGCTCTCGTGGATGGTGCGGCCGATGGCCATCGCCTCGCCCACGGATTTCATCGCGGTGGTGAGGTAGGGTTCAGAACCTGGGAATTTCTCAAAGGCGAATTTCGGGATCTTGGTGACGACATAGTCGATGGAGGGCTCGAACGACGCGGGCGTCACCTTGGTGATGTCGTTGTCCAGCTCGTCCAGCGTGTAACCCACCGCCAGTTTCGCGGCGATCTTGGCAATCGGGAAGCCGGTTGCCTTGGAGGCCAACGCAGAAGAGCGCGACACCCGCGGGTTCATCTCGATCACCACCATGCGGCCATCGGCGGGGTTCACTGCCCATTGCACGTTGGAGCCGCCGGTCTCCACGCCGATTTCTCGCAGCACCTCGATCGAGGCGGTGCGCATCATCTGGTATTCCTTGTCGGTCAGCGTCAGGGCAGGGGCCACGGTGATCGAATCACCGGTGTGCACGCCCATGGGATCGACGTTCTCGATCGAGCAGACGATGATCGCATTGTCCGCCTTGTCGCGGACCACTTCCATTTCATACTCTTTCCAGCCCAAGAGGCTCTCGTCGACCAGGATCTGGTTCACGGGCGAGGCATCCATGCCGGAGCGGCAGTAGTGGATGTAGTCTTCGCGGTTATAGGCCACGCCGCCGCCGGTGCCGCCGAGCGTAAAGGCGGGGCGGATGATCGCGGGCAGGCCGACTTCATCAAGGGCGTCGAGGGCCAGCTGCACACCTGCCTCAAGGTCGGCAGAGCCATTGTCGCGGGTGGGGGCGGTGATGATCGTGGCGCGGGGGTTTTCCAGGCCCAGCCGGTCCATCGCTTCGCGGAACAGCTTACGGTCTTCTGCCATTTCAATGGCTTCGCGCTTGGCGCCGATCATTTCGACGCCGTATTTCTCAAGCACACCCATCTCTTCGAGCGCCAGAGAAGTGTTGAGACCCGTCTGCCCGCCCATGGTCGGCAGCAGCGCATCAGGGCGTTCTTTTTCGATGATCTTGGCGACGACCTCGGGCGTGATCGGCTCGATATAGGTGGCATCGGCCAGGCCCGGATCGGTCATGATGGTGGCCGGGTTGGAGTTCACCAGGATCACCCGGTAGCCCTCTTCACGCAGCGCCTTGCAGGCCTGTGCGCCGGAATAGTCGAATTCGCAGGCCTGCCCGATGATGATGGGCCCCGCACCAATGATCATGATCGACTGGATGTCGGTTCTTTTTGGCATGGCCTAGCTTCCTTCGATTGTGCGTGCGGAATGTGGGTCGAGTCACCGGGCGCCCCCATGCGCCCAAATTGTCCTGCGTTATAGGGATGGCGCGAAAAGGTGCAAGGGGGATCGGAAACGGATCGGAAAATGCCGCATCCGCCCCCTTTGTGCGCATTGCGAACGCGTATATGAGGAGGCGAGAGCTTTAGGAGACAGACCCGGTGCGGATTCGCTTTGATCAGGGGCCCACGGGGGCCAGGACGTGTTTCGATCAGCCGCTGCGTGTGATCCGTGCGGAAGAGGCAGACCAGGTGCCCGCGGCGCTGGCGGCGCTCGATGCGGCGCGGCGGGCCGGGCATTGGCTGGCGGGCTATGCCACGTATGAACTGGGCTACGCGCTGGAGCCAAAGCTGGCGTCCCGGATGCCGGATGGGCGGCTGCTGCCGTTGATCTGCTTTGGGGTCTATGAGGAGCCGCGGCAGCAGGACATTGAGGGCAGCGCTCGTCCGCGGGCGGAAAGCGAAGCGCCCGCCCGGGGGGGCGGACGGGCGCTGCCCGGCGTGCTGCCGGGCGGAGCTGGGCTTGGGGATATCACGCCACGCTGGAGCTATGTTCGCTACGCCGAGGCCTTCGCCGAGGTGAACCGCAACATCGGCAAGGGCGACATCTATCAGGCCAACCTGACCTTTCCCATCGATGCCGAAGCCCATGGCAGCGCAGAGGCGCTTTATGCTGCTTTGCAGGCGAGACAGACAGTGGGCCACGGCGTGCTGGTCGAACAGGACGGGCTGCCGGACCTTCTGTCGCGCTCGCCCGAGCTGTTCTTCCGCACCGACGCCTCGGGCCTCATAGAAACGCGCCCGATGAAAGGCACCCAGCCGCGCAGCGACGATCCGCTTGAGGACGCGCGTCGCCGTGACTTCCTGCGTCAGGACGAAAAGAACCGGGCCGAGAACCTGATGATCGTTGATCTTCTGCGCAATGACATCAGCCGCGTGGCGGAGACCGGATCGGTGCATGTGCCGGAACTGTTCGCGGTCGAGAGCTACGCCACCGTGCATCAGATGGTGTCGCTGGTACGGGCGCGATTGCGGCCGGATGCCGGGCTGGCAGAGATCTTCGCGGCGCTGTTCCCCTGCGGGTCGATCACCGGCGCCCCCAAGATCCGCGCGATGGAGATCCTTGCGGATCTGGAACCCTGGCCGCGTGACATCTACTGCGGCACTATCGGCTGGGCCGCCCCGGATGGCGCCTCGTCGTTCAATGTTGCAATCCGTACGGTGATGCTGGAGGACGGCCGCGCAACACTGAACGTGGGCGGCGGAGTGGTCTGGGACAGCACCGCCGCATCAGAATATGAGGAAGCGCTATGGAAAGCCCGGTTCGCCCAGATGACGCAACCTGCGACACCATCAAGGGTGATCCCGCTTTCCGCCTGATCGAAACGCTGGGCTGGTATCCGGGCGAGGGTGGGCGGCGGCTGCATCGACATCTGTCCCGGATGGGGCGCAGCGCGGCGGCGTTTGGCATTCCCTTCGATCCCGGGCAGGCGGAGATGATGCTGGCAGACCTCGCCAGTGATACGCCGCTGCGCTGTCGGCTGACGCTCGACGTGGAGGGGCGATTTGACATGACCACTGCGCCACTGGGGGAACCCCCAGCAGAGTGGCGGCTGGGCATCGCAGACATCCGGCTTGATGCCGACGACCCGTGGCTACGGCACAAGACCACCCGCCGCGCGTTTTATGACAGCGCCCGGGCAGCTCTGCCGACAGGCATCGACGAGCTGGTTTTCCTCAATCAGCGCGCTGAGGTTTGCGAAGGCACTATTACCAATATCTTTGTGACGCTTGCAGGTGGGCAGGTGGTGACGCCGCTTCTCGGCTGCGGCCTTCTGCCCGGCATCTTGCGGCAGGAGATGCTGGAGCGCGGTCTATGCGCCGAGGCGGTGCTGAGCCTTGAGGATCTGAAGGGGGCGCAATCCATTCATATGGGCAATTCCCTGCGCGGGCTGATCCCGGCCAAGCTGGTCTGAAACTGATCTGAAAAGGACGGGGGCGCTCCCGCGGACAAGAGCCCCGGGCGGCGCGCTGGGGTGGCACCACGGCGCCGCCCGCGCCGCGCCGAAGGCGGGGCGCCACGCCCAACTCGTCTGGCCGGATCGCGCAGCGATGGGGCGCAGAGGGGGCGGGAGCCTTTGCGCCGACGTGGCGAGAGGGCAAAAACGGGCATCTGACGGGGCGAATGCGCCCTGTTTGCTTGACAAGAGAGCCGCAACCTAGTGTACCAGCCCGGACGAATTCCGCGCCGCTTTGGCGCATATCCCGATTGATGGTCCGCCCGGACAGATGCCCCGAGAGACGACCCGCGACACGAAAGGTCAGCCAATGCACGCATACCGCAGCCATACCTGCGCCGAACTGAACAAATCCAACGTGGGCGATACCGTGCGCCTGTCTGGCTGGGTCCACCGGGTCCGCGACCACGGCGGCCTGCTGTTCATCGACCTGCGCGACCACTATGGCATCACCCAGGTCATGGCTGACCCCGATAGCCCGGTCTTTGCGGAGATCGAAAAGGTGCGTTCGGAATGGTGTATCCGCATCGATGGCAATGTGCTGGCGCGCGACGAAAGCCTGGTGAACCCGAAGATCCCGACAGGCGAGATCGAAGTCTTCATCCGCGATATCGAGGTTCTCGGCAAAGCCGAGGAACTGCCGCTTATGGTCTTTGGCGAGCAGGAATACCCCGAGGAAACTCGCCTGCGCTATCGCTACCTCGACCTGCGCCGGGAGAAGATGCAGAACAACATGGTTCTGCGCTCGAACATGATCCAGTCGATCCGCAAGCGCATGTGGGACAAGGGGTTCAACGAATACCAGACCCCGATCATCACCGCGTCGTCGCCCGAAGGCGCGCGCGACTTTCTTGTGCCCTCCCGTCTGCATCCGGGCAAGTTCTACGCGCTGCCGCAGGCGCCGCAGCAGTTCAAGCAGCTGATGATGGTCTCGGGCTTTGACAAATATTTCCAGATCGCGCCCTGTTTCCGGGACGAGGATCCGCGGGCTGACCGCTCGCCCACCGATTTCTACCAGCTCGATATGGAAATGTCCTTTGTCACCCAGCAGGATGTCTTTGACACCATCCAGCCGGTGATGCAGGGCGTGTTCGAGGAATTCGGCGGTGGTCGCAAGGTCGACAGCGAATGGCCGCAGATTTCCTACAAGGATGCCGCCAAGTGGTATGGCACCGACAAGCCGGACCTGCGCAACCCGATCAAGATGCAGGATTGCTCGGAACATTTCCGCGGCTCCGGATTTGCCATCTTCGCCAAACTGCTGGAGCAGGAAGGCACCGAAGTGCGCGCCATCCCGGCCCCCACAGGCGGCAGCCGCAAGTTCTGCGACCGCATGAACAAATTCGCCCAGCAGGAAGGTCTGCCGGGCATGGGCTATATCTTCTGGCGCAAGCAGTCGGCGGATTCCATCGCGCAGGAGCAGGGTATTTCCGTCAAGGAAGTCAACGCCAAGATCAAGGCGGGCGAGATCGTTCTGGGCAATGAGGCCGCCGGTCCGCTGGCCAAGAACATCGGCCCCGAGCGCACCGAGGCGATCCGCCAGCAGCTGGGTCTCGACGTGGGCGATGCGGCCTTCTTCCTGGGCGGCAAGCCCAAGTCCTTTGAAAGCGTTGCAGGCCGCGCCCGCACTGTCATCGGCGAAGAACTGGGTCTCATCGACAAGGACCGTTTCGCCTTTGCCTGGATCGTTGACTTTCCGATCTACGAGGCAGACGAGGAAACTGGCAAGATCGACTTCGAGCACAACCCCTTCTCCATGCCGCAAGGCGGGATGGAAGCACTGGAGGGCGACCCGCTCAAGGTGCTCGGCTATCAGTATGACCTCGCCTGCAACGGTTACGAGCTGGTTTCGGGCGCGATCCGGAACCACAAGCCGGAGATCATGTTCAAGGCCTTCGAAATTGCCGGCTATGGCAAGGAAGAGGTCGAGAAGCGCTTTGGCGGTATGGTCAACGCCTTCCAATATGGTGCCCCGCCGCACGGTGGCTGCGCTGCCGGTATCGACCGCATGGTGATGCTGCTGGCGGATGAGGCCAACATTCGCGAGGTCATCATGTTCCCGATGAACCAGCGCGCTGAAGATCTGATGATGTCGGCCCCGTCCGAGCCGATGTCGGAGCAGCTGATGGAACTGGGACTGCGCGTCATTCCGCAGGATCAGTAAGGCCTAAGAGCCTTGCCAAGACAATTCAAAAAGCCCGGAGCATGGTCTCCGGGTTTTTTTGTTCCTGCTGCGACGGAACCGGCAAATCCTCGCGTATCAGTAAGTGATGGGTGTGGGTGCTACGGAGGTTCTGGCCTACTGTGGAGATCGAGACCTGTTGATCCCGAAATGAAAATGGGGCCGGAGCAATGACAGATGCGGTTTGATCCTGAACTGGCCGAGATCCGGTTTGGCTGCGGGTTGTCACCCCGGCTGGCACCGCCGCAATCGCCCGAGGCGATGTTGCAGCGCCTGACCGGCGCCGATGAGATGGCGCGCGCCTATCCGGTGCAGGATTTTGATGCGGCCTTTGCCGATTCAGTGACGTTTCAGGCGCTCGCAAGAGAACGGCGCAAGCTGCGCGGTCAGCCGGAGTATGAGGCGGCGGACGCGCGCTACCGCACCTTTCGGCAGCAGAAACGAACGGACCGTTTGCAAAATTTTGCCCAGCGTCTGCTGCGCTATGCCGGTACGTCTGACGGCCTGCGGGAGCGGCTGACCCTGTTCTGGTCGGATCATTTCACCGCCAAGGGGCGGCGGGGTGCCTTTCGGCATCTGGCAACCCCCTATGCCGAGACCGCGATCCGCCCTCATGTTGCGGGCCGGTTCGAAGATCTGCTGATCGCGGTGGTGACCAGCCCGTTGATGCTGCATTATCTGGATCAGAAAAGCTCGGTCGGACCGAACAGCCCTGTCGCGCAGCGGCGCAAACGTAGTGCCGGTCTCAATGAAAACCTCGCCCGCGAGGTGCTGGAATTGCACACGCTGGGGGTGGATGGCCCCTATAGTCAGACGGATGTGCGGCAATTGGCAGAGCTCTTTACCGGGCTCAGTTTCAATCGCAAAGAAGGGTTTAACTTCCGCCCAGGCCTGGCAGAGCCCGGCAGCGAGCAGGTACTTGGCCGCTCCTATGGCGCAGAGAAAGGGCGGTTGGAGCCGGTGCTGCAGGCGATGCGTGATCTCGCGCGTCATCCGGCCACGGCCCGGCACATTGCCCGCAAACTGGCGGTGCATTTCACCTCGGACCAGCCGGACGCGGATCTGGTTGAGCATGTGGCAGAGCGGTTCCGTCAGTCTGGTGGTTACCTGCCGGATGTCTACGCCGCCTTGCTGGAGCATCCCGCCGCCTGGGCGCCGGAGCTGCGAAATGTAAAGCCGCCCTTTGATTTCGTGGCGTCGGCCTGCCGGGCGCTGCCGGTGGACGCAGACCGGGTGACGGGGCTCAAGCGTGGGCAGCTCAATCGGATTTTTGCGGCGCCGCTGACGCTGATGGGACAGAAATGGGAAGATCCTGCCGGGCCGGATGGATGGAGCGAGGATGATGCCGCCTGGATCACGCCGCAGGGCCTGTCGGCCCGCCTGCGCTGGGCTTTTGCGGCGCCGCAGCGGCTAGTGGCCGATCTTCCCGATCCACGCGGATTTGCCGGAATAGCCCTAGGCAGTTTTGCCGATGGCAATGTCCTATTTGCCGCCTCGGCAGCCGAAACCCGGGCCGAAGGGGTCGCTCTGGTGCTGAGCGCCCCGGCCTTTCAGCGCCGTTAGCAGGAGGATTGATCATGAGACATTCCCGGAGAAGCTTCCTTGCACGCGGCGCAGCGCTTGGCTGTTCGCTGGCCGCCAGCCCGCTGCTGACGCCGGTCAGCTTTGCCTCGGCCCCCTGGGACCGGCGGCTGGTGGTGATCATCCTGCGCGGCGGCATGGACGCGCTGGACGTGGTGCAGCCCTATGGCGATCCTGCCTATCCCGCTCTGCGGCAGAAACTGCGCGGCGGCCCGGACCACGGCGGTTTGGATCTGGATGGGTTCTTTGCCCTGCATCCGGCCCTGTCGCCGCTGATGCCGCTGTGGCGGTCCGAGGAGTTGGCCTTTGTCCACGCGGTTTCGACACCTTACCGGGACAAGCGCAGCCATTTCGACGGTCAGGACCTGCTGGAGGCGGGCACGCCGGGGCTGGAACAGGCGCGCGATGGCTGGCTGAACCGCTTGTTGCAGCAGCAAAGCGGGATCGAGGCGCGCACCGCTTTTGCCTTGGGGCAGGGAGAGATGAAGC
Organism: Pseudophaeobacter sp. A-200-2; assembly: GCF_041008815.1. Taxonomy (NCBI): domain Bacteria; kingdom Pseudomonadati; phylum Pseudomonadota; class Alphaproteobacteria; order Rhodobacterales; family Roseobacteraceae; genus Pseudophaeobacter; species Pseudophaeobacter sp. A-200-2. The sequence continues at coordinate 98,135 of NZ_JAXGFU010000009.1, forward strand.
TTCTGAATGGTGCGGCGCCTGTGGCGGACTGGTCTCCGGATGCCGCTCTGATGATGAGCCCGCAGGCCGAACGTCTGGCCGGGCTGCTGATGGAGGATGATCCGCTGTTTCACGGCGCCTTGTCAGAGGCGCTGGAGCTTTCCCGCGAGGCGCCTGGGCTGCCGCTGTCTGGGGAGGAGGACATGCAGGACGGGGAAATGAGCATGGCGGGCGGCATGACCATGCCAACGCCCGCGCGGGGCAAGGCTCATCTGAAGATTGCGGCCTACGCAGCGCAGCAATTGCGCGCGGACACTCGCATTGCGGCCTTTTCGATCAATGGGTGGGATACGCATAACCGGCAGGACAGGGCGTTGAAATCGGCGCTGGGCCGGTTGTCCGACACCGTGCTGGAGTTAAAGGCCGGTGTCGGCGCCGATGTCTGGGACAAGACGGCGGTGGTCGCGATGACGGAATTTGGTCGCACAGCGCGGGAGAACGGCACCGGTGGCACCGATCACGGAACCGGTGGCGCGATGCTGCTGGCGGGAGGGGCGATCCGCGGCGGCCGGATCTACGGGCGCTGGCCGGGGTTGGAGGAAGCCGCGCTCTATGACCGGCGTGACCTGATGCCGACGGCGGACGTGCGTGCACCCGCGGCCTGGATCCTGCGCGGCCTGACCGGGGTAGGGGTGGCCGATTTGGAGCAAACCGTGTTTCCGGGGCTGCGGATGGAGGATGATCTTGGCCTGCTGCGGTGACCCTGAAGGGTGCGCCGCGCTGGTCGGGTCAAAAGGATAGAACCGCTTCAGGCGGCGATAGCGGCCCCGGGGTCCGGGGCCTGTTTCGCCGTGCAGAGGTCAATGCTCGTGGCGGTAGATAACCATCTGTTCCCGCGTGCTGCGATCGCGGTTCTGGCGGATTTCGCGGGCGGCCTGGCGCGCCTGCAGATAGAGCACGATGGCCAGCGTGGCCGAGCCGATCAGAATAACTTCGAGCATGTCAGATCGCGATTTTCCGTTCGAGACGTTCCTGCACCATTCCCGCCAGCATTGCTGTATCCGGGCCAATGGGGCGGCCAGCCATGCGGGCCTGGGCAAGGCTTGCCGCGGCATTGGCGAGCGGCTTGTCGCCTGCACTGCGTGCAACACCGCCAATGAACTGCGTCAGATAGTCCAGCGTGTTGCCTTCATGGTCTTCGTTCAGAACATCTGCCGCATGGGCCATATCGTCCTGAAAGGCGAGGAAATCCGGCTCGATGGTTTCATCCGACAGGTCCTGCAGGCTGGCGGGCTGCCGGTCGGCGGGCAGGCGCGACAGGATCGCATGCTGGAATGCCGCCAGCGAGGTGATCGGCTTGGCGAGGAAGCCGTCGGCGCCAGCCTTGAGCGTCTCTTCTTCAAGGCTTTCGTCGCCGGAAATGCCAAGGATGACGGAAACCCGCGGTGATCCCTGATTGATCTCGGCGATCAGTTCCGTGCCGGAGCCATCCGGTAGCCCCACATCGGCAATCACGACGGAAGGGCGGTATTCCTTCAGGTGTCGGCGGGCGGATTTCAGGCAATCGGCGCGCCGGATACGGGCACCGCTGCGCAAACAGAGCAGGCGCAGCGCTTCGCAGGCAAAGCGACTGTCCTCGACCACCAGAATGGTCAGACCAAGAAGAGGGCGCCGTTTCGTCGGGAGACGGTGGGCGGCTGCAAACAGTTCCGAATCGTCCATTACTCATACTCCTTGCGGGATACTGACTGACGCTATGGATTTGAGGCTAATTAGAGGTTAACGCGATGCAGGAGATGCCAAGGCTGCGGGTTTTCTCCATGATTGCCTGCGGTTGCCCGGTGTTCTCCGCAGCCGCCCGGTAGCGCGCCGTGCGCATTGGCGCACTTGCCCCCATTGGCTGGTCTCAGCATAAGGAAGTCGAACAGGATTTGAGAGGAGAATACACATCATGATCGGTCGTTTGAACCATGTCGCGATTGCCGTGCCCGACCTTGAGGCGGCCTCGGCTCAGTACCGTGATGCGTTGGGCGCCAAGGTCGGCGCACCGCAGGATGAGCCCGATCATGGTGTCACAGTTGTCTTCATCGAGCTGCCCAACACCAAGATTGAGCTGCTTTACCCGCTGGGGGATGACTCGCCCATCAATGGCTTCCTGGAAAAGAACCCCGCTGGTGGCATTCACCACGTCTGCTACGAGGTTGAGGATATCCTGGCTGCGCGGGATCACCTGAAGGCGCAGGGTGCGCGGGTTCTGGGCTCTGGCGAGCCGAAGATCGGTGCCCATGGCAAGCCGGTTCTTTTCCTGCACCCCAAAGATTTCAACGGTTGCCTGGTGGAACTGGAGCAGGTTTGAGGCTACCTGAGGCCAGCGCCGGACGTCGGCGCGCGGATATACAATAAAGGTGCGCTATGGGAATTACATCGGGACTGGTGCTTTATGCGGTGATCTGGTTCATGACCTTCCTGATCGTCATTCCGATCCGGCTTGAGACACAAGGTGACAAGGGGGAGATCGTGCCCGGCACCCATGCTGGCGCCCCCGAAAACCATTATCTGAAGCAAAAGGCGGTGATCACCACCATCGCGGCCTTCGTGATCTGGGCCATCGTGGCAGGAATAATCCTATCCGGAGTGATCAGCGTGAATGATTTCGACTGGTTCGACCGGCTGCCCGATCCAAAATAGCGCCTCTTGAGAAAACGCGGCCCGGGGGGATGCCCCCGGACCGTTGATCTGTTCGCCGTCAGGCCCTGCGCCACAGGCTGTGGAAAATATGGGTGAAGGTGGCCGCGCCCAGGATCGGGATCACCAGGTTCACCAGCGGCACCGACAGTGGCATCGCCATCAACGTGCCTGCGATCCAAATGGTTCCCATGTGCTTGCGCCGCATCTTGCGGGCCTCGGGCATTCCGATGCGTCTGGCGGCGGCCAGGGTGAAGTATTCCCGGCCCAGAAAGAACCCGTTCAGCCCCCAGAAAATGAACATCGCGATGAGCGGGAACATCAGATAAAGCACCAGCGCCAACAGGTTCGCGGCGATCAGCACGCCAAGGAAATTGACCGTGTCGCGCAGCGCCTCCACGATCGTTGGATCAGAGGCAGGGGGGAGCTGAGGGAAATGCTTGTCCTCAACCGCCTGTGCCACCTGATCCAGAAACATCGAAGTGATGGCCGAGGCGACCGGGACCATCAGAAAGACCGACAGCCCCATCATCAGAAGGATCGACCCGAAGGACAGGATATCGTCCAGCCACGTCACCTCCCCGAACAGGGGCAGGGTGACCTGCGGGCCGACCAGCCACTGCACCAGAAAGAAGAAAAGCACATATATTGCGATCAGTAGCGCAAAGGTCAGTCCGACACCCAAAAACAGAACCCTGCGAAAGCGCGGATCGCCGGTCTGGGCCAGAGTCTTGAAAAAAGCGTCAAAGATCATGCGTCGATCCAGCTGGTGATGCGCTCCAGATCCGGGCGCGGGCGTTCCGGCGGCTTGGTACCTTCGGTGGCAATATGGATGAAGCCGGCGATGCGTTCGTGCGGCGCCAGCGACAGGGCCTCTTCGCAGAATTGGCGGTCGTGGCTGACCCAGCCAGAGAGCCAATTCGCCCCCCATCCTGCCGCCAGCGCCGCATTGAGCAGCGCAAGGCAGACAGCGCCCGCGGAATAGGTTTGTTCGATGGCCGGGATCTTGGGGCTGTCGGTCTGCACCTCAATCACCGCGACGGCCAGTTGGCCAAGCTCGAACTGGCTGCGCCCCTTGGCGATATCCTCGGGCGATTTTCCCAGCCGCTCACCTGCGGCTGTGGTTAGCTCTGCAAGCCGTGCCATGGCGGGTCTTTCGATGACGATGAAGCGCCAGGGCTCCAGCTTGCCGTGATCGGGCGTGCGGGCGGCGGCGGTCAGCAGAACCTGCAACTCGTCCCGGCTGGGGACCGGTGCGACCAACGTCTTCGCGGGGCGGGAGCGGCGGTTCAGAAGGAAATCAAGGGCGGCAGCATTCTGTTCTGGCATATGTGAAACCTTTTTACATCAAGGTTTTATATGCTGGCTGGCGCGTGTTTTTCAAGGGGCGGTTCGGTGATTATCGCGGCGCGCGGTGCGGCAGCAATTATTCCCAGACCATGCGCTGGCCGCTGAGGCAGGCATGCAACGAGCCGGGCGGGATCAAGCCAAGGTCCTGGAAGAAGGTGAAGTAATCCATGTGACCGATGTATTCAGCAATCCGGTCCCCTTCAAACCGCGCCATGAGACAATCGTAGGCGACAATCATTTCCGCGGTCGAAAGGCACTTGGCTGAAATGCGAATGCGCATCGAGATCCAGTCGTCCTGTTCGATCGCATTCATAACCTCAAAGGAAGACGGTCCGACAAGGCCCTGTACAACGAGTTTGAATTCGACCCATTCCATCATTGGAATGATCTGGCCTCCGGTGACAGGTCCGCAAAAGGTCGCCTCCTCGGTGAAATACCGACCCAAATCGAAGTCACCGGGATCTCCGAGGGCGGCATTCAGGAAATCAAGAATGATCGATTTTTTGTCCATAGGAGGTAACACCGAATACACAGGAGCCGCGCAGGCCCAACCAAACACATCTCAGGCGGTGCGAACCGCGTAACTTAACCTCACGTATTTTGAAGCGATCCTGACCTGCTGTACAGCAGCTTGTTTCGGACCGTTGCAGCATTGCAATTGGTGCTGGTGTTTTGAGGGGCGGCAGGGCATCAAATCGACATGGGAAAACCAAAGAAGAAAGATCTACCGGACCTTGCGGACCTGGCCGTTGCGGGGCTGGAGATCCAGGTGCGGGCCACGCCAAAGGCGGCGCGCAACGCGATCACCCGGACCGAGGCCGGGCTGAAGGTCTCGGTCACCGTGGCGCCGGAAAACGGCAAGGCCAATGCCGCAGTCGCGGATTTACTGGCCCGGGCCATGGGGGTTGCGCCCTCTGCTCTGGAGCTGCGCCGGGGCGCCACATCACGGGACAAGGTTTTCGTCTATCGCGGCTCATGAACCAGATGCGGGATCCTGCGGCGTGGCCTCATCCGGAACCAGGCGATAAACGCCTTCGGGCAGGTCCAGCGCAGCGGCCAGATCGCGCAGCTGGCTGTAGGAGAGGGTGATCTTCTCTACCCTGTCGGTGCGAGGATCGAATTGCTCCACAGTCACGCATTCCGCAAAGGCGTTGATAGTCACATCTTCCAGCAAAGGGCGCTCGCCCTCATCCACCAGGGTAACGACGGTCGAGTCGAATTCGTGTTCGATGGTAAACATATCCCGATGTTGCCACCTTGGTGCTGTGATTGGCAAGTGTTTGCGCGGGCACCAGAAATGTGACGCGAACCTCTGCTGACGGCTGCAAGACTGGCTGCAGAATCCGGCTGTCTGCGATTGAACCTCGGTTGGGTCCCGGCCTATGATCGGGCGATGACGTCAAGGACAGGCCGATGCGCTCCATTCTGAAAACAGTCTCGCTTTGCGCACTCAGTGTTTTGAGCGCCTGCGGCGTTCCCGGTGCCCCGCCGCCCGGTGGCGGAGCGGTTGCTCCGGCAACACCCGGGGCGCAGGTGTCTGGCCTTTCGCCAGCCGAAGCTCGGGCAACCTTTGCCACCGTCGCCAGCCGAGTTGAACCGGTGGCCGAACGCACCTGCCGGGCGCAGACCAGTGGCATGAATTGCGACTATCTGATCCGGATCGACCCCGACGCCGAGGCGCCGCCGAATGCCTACCAGAGCCTGTCGCAGTCCGGCCGCCCGGTAATCACCTTCACCCGCTCTATGCTGGGGCAGATCGCCAACGCGGATGAGCTGGCCTTTGTCATGTCGCACGAGGCCGCGCACCATATCCGCGCGCATCTGGCCCGCCAGCAGCAGAACGCAGTGGCGGGTTCCGTGTTGCTGGCCGGGCTTGCCACCCTTGCCGGAGGCAGTGCGGCGGATATCTCCAACGCGCAGGATCTGGGCGCTATCGTCGGCGCGCGCGGATATTCGAAGGAATTCGAACTGGAGGCGGATCAGCTCGGCACCATCATTACGCATCAGGCCGGATACCGGCCCAGCGTTGGCGTGCAGTTCTTCTATCGCCTGCCGGATCCTGGCGACAAATTCCTTGGCAGCCATCCGGCCAATCCGGACCGGGTGCGCGTGGTGCAGCAGACCATCACCCGCTACGGGCTCAATTGATCATGGCGCAATCACCTGCAGATGCAGCGCCCGAGATGAAAAAACTGGGCGTGGTCCTGACCGACCGGGGATCACGCTATGCGGTGACCGGCGCCCGGGTGACATCGCGCGCCGAAGTCGACGCCGTGCTGGCGGCACTGAAAACCGACCGCGCCTACGCCAGGGCCACCCATAACACCTGGGCGGCGATGCTGCCGACGGGCGCGCTCAAGGCCGACGACGGAGAGAGCGGCGCCGGAATGGTGATCTTGCGGATGATGGAGCGGGAAGGGCTGCAAGATCATCTGATCATCGTCACCCGCTGGTATGGCGGCAAGAAACTGGGCGGCGACCGCTTTCGCCGGGTTCAGGACGCGGTGCGCGCCTATCTGAACCCCGCCTAGGCCCGCGTCACGCGATTGACCTGCATCAAGGTCCGGGGCCGGGCCTGTGGTATTTTCTGGCGTGACACGCAGCCAGGAGAACGCGCGATGGATGATTGCGGGATCAAGGACAAAGCTAAACTGAAGACGCACGCGGCCCTTTTTGATGAAATGGGGCAGGCGGTTGGGCTGGATCTTCAGGAAGAGGCCATCGCCGGGCGGCTGAATTTCGATGAAATCGCCGAAGCGGTGCTGCGCTGCACCCGCTGCGCCCATCCGGAGACCTGCCAGAAATGGTTGCAATCGCCTGCGCGTGCAGATGCGGCGGTAGACACTCCTGATTATTGCCGCAACCGCGATCTGCTGGGATATCTGCGCGAACCGGTTGCCTGATCTGGCAGCCTTTGGGGAGGATCAAGACATGCATCCATTGGGGGACGCGCTGTATCACCTGAGGCTTCTGGGGCTGATGGGCAAAACCACCGAGGCCGATCTGGTCGAGGCCTTTGAGGCAGGCCGCATCAGTTCCGAGGACTGGGCGGATATGGTCAACCGCTGCCGGGCCTGCGAGGGTATCGAGACTTGCGAACGCTGGCTCGCTGCCCATGACAAGGCCGAAGAGGCACCCGGCTGCTGCAAGAATGCCAAGGTCCTGCTGCACCTGCGGGCCGAGAAGGAAAAAGCAGAGGCCTGAGGCCGCAGACAAGGCTGGAGAATGCCTGTGGGCGCTCACTGGTCAAGGCCAAAGAGGCGGTGCTCCCGCTGAAAACATCCATTCCCAAAGCCACACGCGCGTACTATATGCGCAGCCATGACCAGCAATCCGCCAGACCTCCGCCCCGACCTCGCCCCGAAAGCCCAGTTCGGTGATGCCCCGCGTAAAGACCAGCCGACCCTTGGCATGGTGTCGCTCGGCTGCCCCAAGGCGTTGGTGGACAGTGAGCGCATCCTGACCCGGCTGCGCGCCGAAGGATACGGCATCTCTGCCGATTACGCGGGCGCCGATGCGGTGATCGTCAATACCTGCGGCTTCCTCGACAGTGCCAAGGCCGAAAGTCTGGACGCCATTGGTGAGGCGCTGAAGGAAAATGGCAAGGTCATCGTCACTGGCTGCCTTGGCGCCGAGCCGGATTATATCCGCGAACATCATCCGCGCATTCTGGCCGTCACCGGTCCACACCAGTATGAACAGGTGCTGGATGCCGTACACGCCGCGGTGCCGCCTGCGCCCGATCCCTTTGTCGATCTGCTGCCCGCCACCGGCGTCAGCCTGACGCCCCGGCACTTCAGCTATCTGAAGATCTCGGAAGGCTGCAATCACAAGTGCAAGTTCTGCATCATCCCGGACATGCGCGGGCGGCTGGCCTCGCGCCCCGCCCACGCCGTGCTGCGCGAGGCGGAGAAGCTGGTCGATGCAGGCGTGCGCGAACTTCTGGTGATCAGTCAGGATACCTCGGCCTATGGGCTCGACCGCAAATACGATGTGAACCCCTGGAAAGAGGGCGAGATCCGCAGCCATATCACCGATCTGTCCCGCGCGCTGGGGCAGTTGGCGCCTGCATCGGACCTTTGGGTGCGGCTGCACTATGTCTACCCATACCCCCATGTGCGCGAGTTGATCCCGTTGATGGCGGACCCGGACAACGCGCTTCTGCCCTATCTGGACATCCCCTTTCAGCACGCCCACCCGGATGTGTTGAAACGCATGGCACGCCCCGCAGCGGCGGCAAAAACGCTGGACGAAATCCGTGCCTGGCGCGAGATCTGCCCGGAGATCACCCTGCGCTCCACCTTCATCGTCGGCTACCCGGGGGAGACGGAGGCGGAGTTCCAGCATCTTCTCGACTGGATGGATGAGGCGCAGCTCGACCGGGTTGGCTGTTTCAAATACGAAAACGTCGACGGCGCGCGCTCCAATGATCTGCCGGATCACGTGGCCGAAGAGGTGAAGCAGGAGCGCTGGGAACGCTTCATGGAAAAGGCGCAGGCGATTTCCGAGGCCAAGCTGGCGGCCAAGGTCGGCCAGACCATGCAAGTCATCGTGGACGACATCGATGAAGACGGCATCGCCACCTGCCGCACCAAGGCCGACGCGCCCGAGATCGACGGTAACCTGTTCATCGACGAGGACACCAAAGGCCTGAAGGTGGGCGATCTGGTCACCGTCGAAGTTGACGAGGCCGGGGAATATGACCTTTGGGGGGCACTGGTCGCTGGCGAGTAGGTGTCCGCTCACATCTGGGCTGGTTCTTGGTTCAATAGGCTCCGTGGCTTGTGCCGGGGGCTGTCCGCTGATGAAATTTCCGATGCGGCAATGGTGAAGTCTGTCCGCGACATAGTCCGGGCCAACCGACTATTGCGCCTTGCGGGGCGCACTGTATCCTCGGGGGAAACAGGCAGCGGAGGGTGCTATGCGGCTGATCATTCGGGTTCTTTCGGCAATATTGCTGACGCTTGCCGTGTTGATCGGGGTGGTCTTCATGTTGCCGGGAGAGAAAGTCGCGGCGCTGGCGGCGCAGCAGCTCGAGGCGCAGACCGGCCGCAAGCTTGAGTTTCAGGGCGAGGTGGGCTTCAGCCTCTGGCCGGTGCTTGGGGTCAGAACCGAAGGCGTGACCCTGTCGAATGCCGAGTGGGCGGGACCCGAGCCGATGCTGCGCGCGGCGCGGATGTCCATCGGGATTGCCCCCGCCGATCTGCTGCGCGGCAAGGTGCGGGTGACCGAAGTCACCGCCTTGCTGCCACATCTGAACCTGTCGACCCGCGCTGATGGTACCGGGAACTGGGTGATGTCACGCGAGGGGACCCCGGGTGCGGACACAGACGCCACCCCGCAAGCGGGCAGCGATCTGGCGGTTCAGATCGAAAAGCTGACCCTGACCGGGGCCTCGTTGCGCTATGCGCCGCATGGCGGCACCCCGGTTGAGATGAAGGCCATCGATCTGGCGCTCAGCTGGCCGGATCCCGGCGGCACCGTGGATATGGAGATGACGTTGCGCCCGGTCGAGGCGCCGGTTCAGGTGAAGGCAGAGATCGGCACATTTGCGGAATTCCTCACTGGGCGGGTGTCTTCGGTCGGGGGGACTGTCAGCGGGCCCGGCGGCGTGCTGATGTTCGACGGCCGGGCCGGGATCGATGGCGCAGGATCGGGGCGGGTGACGCTGAAAACCACGGATAGCGCCGGTTTCATTGCGGCGCTGGGCGGTGGTGAGGTCTCTCTCCCCAAGGGGCTGGGACAGGCTGCGGTGCTCGGCGCCGATGCCACCTATACGCCGGATGGGCGGCTTGCCCTGCGCGATCTGTCACTGGATCTGGATGGCAACACCTTGCAGGGGGCTGCCGATCTTGTCATGGCGGATGTGCCCGAGGTGACGGCGCAGCTGTCGGCCGGGGCGCTGTCCTTTCCGGGGCTGGACTCGCCGGTCGAGAGCAGCGGACCGGGGGCGGGCAGTGCGCCCGATGGTTGGCCCAAGGAGCAGATTGATGCCTCGGCCCTGTCAGCCTTCAACGGCACCGCTGTCCTGACCTTCCAGAGCCTGTCGGCAGCGGGCTATAACCTTGGCGAAAGCAAGCTGACATTCAGCTTGGACCGCGCCCGCGCGGTGCTGAAGGCGCAGCCTGCCACCATGTTCGGCGGGCAGGTGACCGGGCAGGTCGTGGCCAACAACCGCAACGGCCTGTCGGTGGGCGGCAAGCTGTCCTTCAACGATATCCAGCTGGAACAGGCTCTTGGGCAGCCGGCGGGCTATGACCGCTTGCATGGCGCCGCGCTGGGAGAGATCGAATACCTGGGCGTTGGCAATTCGGTGGATGCGATCATGCGCTCGCTCAACGGCAAGGGCTGGTTGGAGGCAGGCAAAGGCTTTTTCACCGGTTTCGACCTTGAGGACCTGATGCGCTCCGGCTCGGGCAATGGCGGCAGCACGGTGTTTGAACAGTTGACTGGCAGCTACACGATCGCAAACGGCAACCTGCAGAACAACGATCTATTGGTCATCATCAAGGGGCTCAGGGCCGAAGGTGCAGGCCGGATCGGTCTGGGCGCGCGGGATCTGGATTACCGTTTCACGCCCACACTGCAGGGAGCGGATGGCGGCGCCGGGCTGTCGATCCCGGTTGCTATCACCGGACCGTGGAGCGCGCCAAAGATCCGGCCCGATCTGAAATCCGCCCTGCAGCCGCAGATCGACGAGATCGAGCAGGAAGCCAAGGACCGTGTGCGCGAAAAGCTGAGCGAGGAGCTGGAGACCGAGATCGCGCCGGAGCAGGACCTGAACGAGGTGATCAAGGACCGGATTGAGCAGGAAGCCAAGGACCAGCTGCTGCGGCTGTTGCAGGGTAACTGAGCCTGGCCGGAAGGCGCTCTTGTGCAGAAATCAAAAAGCCGCGCCCACCAAAGCTGGGCGCGGCGGTCGCCCGGGCCATGGCCCGGGCAAAAGACCTTCAGTCAGTCAACAACTTGGTCAGATCGTCTGATCGTAGTCCCCGACCAGCGGTTCGGTGCGGATCACCGCATCGATATCGGCAAAGATCGCGCGCAGCTCTTCTTCGTTGTCGCTGCTTTCGCAAACCACCACCAGGTTCGGCGTGTTGGAGGAGGCGCGCACCAGCCCCCAGGATCCATTGTCCAGGATCACGCGGGCGCCATTGACGGTGACGACTTCTTTGATGGCGCGGCCTGCGATTTTTTCGCCAGCCTCAGCCTTGGCCACCAGCTTGGCAACAAGGCGCTCCAATACGTCGTATTTCTCGGTATCGGCGCAATAGGGGGACATGGTCGGGGTCGACCAGGTCTTGGGCAGCGCCTTGCGGAGATCCGACATCTTCATGTCCGGGTTGCGGTCCATCAGTTTGCAGATCTCGACCGCCACGCGCATGCCGCAGTCATAGCCGCGACCCACCGGTTCGGCGAGGAAGTAATGACCGGATTTTTCAAACCCCGCCAAGGCGCCGATTTCCTTCACGCGCCGTTTCATGTGGCTGTGGCCAGTCTTCCAGTAATCGGCTTTGACGCCGTTTTTCTGCAGCTCGGGGTCCGAGGCAAAAAGGCCAGTGGATTTCACATCAGCGACAAAGGTCGCGTTCGGATAGATCTTGCTGAGGTCCCGCGCCATGATGACGCCAACCTTGTCGGCAAAGATCTCTTCGCCTTCGTCATCCACCACGCCGCAGCGGTCGCCATCGCCATCAAATCCAAGCGCGAAATCCGCCCCCGAGGCTTTGACGCTGTCCGACATGTCGTGCAGCATTTCCATGGCTTCGGGGTTGGGGTTGTAGTTGGGGAAGGTGTAGTCCAGATCGTTGTGGCTGGGGACCACCTCGACGCCGATCCGCTCGAACAGCTCTGGGGCAAAGGCCGACGCGGTGCCGTTGCCGGTGGCGCAGACCACCTTCAGCTTGCGGGTCATCTTGAAGTCGCCGACCAGATCATCAAGGTAGGCTTCCTTGACGCCATCGACGAATTCATACGAGCCGCCATCGCGGGCCACGCCTTTGCCATTGAGGACGATATCACGCAGCTCGGCCATTTCATCCGGGCCGTGGGTCAGCGGGCGCTCAAAGCCCATCTTGACGCCGGTCCAGCCGTTCGGGTTGTGGCTGGCGGTGACCATGGCGACGGCAGGCACATCCAGATGGAACTGCGCGAAATAGGCCATGGGAGAGACCGCCGGGCCGATGTCCTTGACGCGGATGCCGGCCTGCATCAGGCCTAGGATCAGCGCCTGCTTGATCGCCAGCGAATAGTCGCGGTAATCGTTGCCGACCGCGATCACCGGCTCAATCCCGCGTTTGTGGATCTGGGTGCCAAGGCCAAGGCCAAGGGCCGTCATGCCGGGCAGGTTGATTTCCTCGGGGTATTTCCAGCGGGCGTCATATTCGCGAAAACCGGTCGGCGTGATCATCGGATCGCGCAGGAAGGACCAGGTGTTCGGGGTGACGGGGGAGATCGGTTTAGTCATTAAATTCACTTTCGGGCATCAAATCGAAATCGGGTTTGCCTTGGCGAGCTGGTCAAAGGCCATCAACGTCTCGATCAGTTTCGGCATCTGGTCGAGATAGATCATATTGGGGCCATCCGAGGGGGCGCTATCGGGATCTTCGTGGGTCTCGATGAAAACCGCACCGATGCCTAGGGAAACGGCAGCCCGGGCCATGACAGGGGCGAATTCACGCTTGCCCCCCGTAGAGCCGCCCTGTCCACCGGGTTGCTGCACCGCATGGGTGGCATCCATCACCACGGGATAGCCGGTCTGCGCCATGATCGGTAGCGAGCGCATATCCGCCACCAGCGCGTTGTAGCCAAAGGAGGCGCCCCGTTCAGTCAGCAGGATGTTCTCATTTCCGGTGCTTTCCACCTTGGCCACCACATTGGCCATGTCCCAGGGTGCCAGAAACTGCCCCTTCTTGATGTTGACGGCCTTGCCGGTCTTGCCCGCTGCCAGCAGCATATCGGTCTGACGGCACAGGAAGGCGGGAATCTGCAGGATATCCACGGCTTCGGCGGCAACGGCGCATTGTTCCTCGGTGTGCACATCGGTCAGCACGGGCACGTCGAATTCACGGCGGATATCGCTGAGAACCTTCAGCCCCTCGTCGAGGCCAAGGCCGCGCTTGCCGGACAAAGAGGTCCGGTTGGCCTTGTCGTAGGAGGCCTTGAACACATATTGCGCCCCGGCGGCCGCGCAGGCCTCTTTCATTTTGCCTGCGATCATGCGGGCGTGGTCGGCGGTTTCCAGTTGGCAAGGACCGGCAATCACTGTCAGAGGACAGTCATTGCCGATCGTCAGCCCGGCGATTTTGATGTGTTTCATAGCGTTAAGAGGATACCTGTTCCCGGAGAATGGATGCTGTAAGCGAGCACATCAGGTAAATACCGGAAAAGATCAGGAAAGCCAAAATTGTATTTTCGAACTTTCGCGGATAGGATGGTTCCTCGCTGGGAACCGGTTCAACCGCGGTGGTCAGGTAACGGACCTGGCGGTTGGCCTCCATGCGGGTGGTTTCCACTTGCTGCAAGGCCGATTGCAGCATCAGATCGCGGGTTGCGAGATCAGCCTGAGCCATCTGGATCTGCACGCTGAGGCTGGCGAGCGAGTTTTCGCCAGCAGCGGCATCGGTCATCCGGTCGTTGAGCCGCTGAATCAACGCCTCCAGACGGGAGATATCAGCCTCTGCACCGGCCACCTTGGCCTGGTTGGGGCGGGTGTTGTCCATCAGGGCGGCCAGTTCCAGCTCCTTCTCCTGCAGCTGGACCTCAAAGGTGGAGATCTGCGAGCGCAGTGACAGGATCACGCCTTCGGGATCCAGAACCGCGCCTTTTTGCTGCAGCCGCACCAGATGTTCCTGAGCCTGACGGCGTTTCGTCTCCGCCAGTTCGAGCGCGGCCTCTGCCTCGCCCACCTGATCGGATCGTTTCTGTTCGGACAGGTGGTTTACCTTTTCCTGCGCATAGGAGATCAGCCGGTCCGAGAATTCCGCAGAGACCACCGGATCAGCCGCGGTGACTTCCATCCGGATCACGCCCTCGGTCGGATCATAGCCGATTTTGACGTTGCGCGAGTAGATCTTGTAAGCCTGTTCGTTGCTTGCGGCTGGGTCCAGACGTTGGATCGGGTCGATCCAGTCCTGGGTGAAATGCGCCTTGAAGCCGACTTCTTCATCCAGCCGCAGCATGGCTTCCTTGGATTGCAGGAAGCTTTGTACCGCAGTGGAATCCTGGCTGGTGGCAAATTGCGTGCCCGACAGCAGACCGCTCATCGACCCGGCGCTGTCGGCCTTGAGCACCAGAAATTCGGACTTGGCCGAATACATCGGCGTTGCCACGGCATAGAAATAGTATCCGGTGATCAGCGTCGGCAGCATCACGAAAAAGCTGAGCCGCCCCAAGAGCAGCCACAGCTTGCGCCGCCGCCGCTTGGCGATATCGCGCTGGATTTCCTGGATTTCTTTGTTGCGACGCTCTGCCGGGCTCAGCTCGGTCGAGGGTAGGGTCGTCTTGGCGGCGGGCACGGTCTGCGGCAGCTGGATCGCGCCGGGGTCCGGAGCGCCCTCTGGCCGGGCCTTGTTCTGTGGGACCACCAGTTCCAGCATGTTGGAACGCTTGAAGGGATCAATCCCTTTCAGGCGGAGCAGGCGGACGGCTTCGAAATCCGAGGTAACCGGCAGATTGTGCTGCTGCGCCACGCGCCGTGCCATGCGCAGCTGACGGCCGGTCAGCCCTTCACGGCGGATCTCGTCGATATCCGTGGAGGTCTTGGTCTCACGCGCGCTGCTGACCTGGCCGGACATTGCCTGCCCGGTCGCGGCGCTGGGTTTCGCGTCTTTTTGCCCTGCTGAAGCCGTGGCCTGAGTGGATTTGACCTCAGACGCGCTAGCCTGCGTTGTTGCTCCTGCGGCTTTGGCGCTGTTGTCGGGGCCTGGCGCCTCGACAGGGCGCGCTGCAGCGGCAGCGGCGGCGCCGCTAGATGTGCGGCGGATGCGGAATTTCTTAGCCTTGGGTTTGGTAGTCATAGAGCTGCTTTGCCTCTTCCAAGGTTTCAAACATATGCAATTGCCCGTCCATCAGAACGGCTGCGGAGCGGGCGAATTTTTCCAGCGTTTTAGGCTGGTGGGACACGATCACGATGGTGGTCGTCTGCAGGCGTTCCTGCAGGATCGAGCCGGCCTTGCGGTTGAATTCCACATCGGTCGTGCTGGGCATGCCTTCGTCGATCAGATAGATATCGAAATCCAGCGCCAGCATCAGCGAAAAACTGAACCGTGCCCGCATGCCCGAGGAATAGGTGCCAAGGGGTTGGTCGAAGTATTCGCCAAGCCCGCAAAGCCAGCGGCAGTAGGCTTCGACATAATCCGGGTCCAGCCCATAGAGTTTGGCGATGTAACGGCTGTTTTCCATGCCGGACAGGCGGTTGATGACGCCGCCCATGAACCCCAGCGGAAAGGAAATTTTGCAGCCTCGCCGGATTTCGCCCTCGTCCGGTTTCTCAAGGCCCGCCATCATGTTGATCAGAGTGGTCTTGCCGGTGCCGTTCGGGGCCAGGATGCCCATGGATTTGCCCAGCTCCACGCGAAAAGACACCCGGTCAAGGATCACCTTGCGCTGGGTGCCGGTCCAGAAGGACTTGCTGACATTTTCAAACTCAAGCATGGCTTGTTCCGGTCTTGCCTGTCTGGTCCGTTGTCCGGCCTCTTGCCTCGGATGGCCCTTAAAAAGGACCGCTGCACTGTGCCACGGTTCTGATCGCGGCGATTTGATCAGGTTTGGTTACCTGAATTATATTAACGTCCTACGCGTGAAATCGGGCTTTGTTATGTCAAATTGTGACATAAATTCTGAACCGCTGCTTTACTCTTCGTTCATGGGCAGGGCAGCAAGCGGTCGATGCAGCTGGGCGAGGACAATTTGGGCCATTCTATAGCGATTTTGTTTCCAAAAGGGAAACGATGATGGGGCAAAGTTTCCATGACTGCGCGGCGCTGACGCAGGAGATTTCCGGTTGCCGCCTTTGTGCGCAGCGGTTTGCCGCCACGGCCACGCGGCATGCGCCGCGCCCGGTGGTCTGGTTCCGCCCCTCAGCACGGATCCTGATCGCGGGACAGGCGCCGGGTCTGCGGGTCCATGACAGCGGACGCCCCTATACGGATGCCTCCGGCGACCGGTTGCGCCAGTGGCTGGGGATTTCCGAGGATGTTTTCTATGACCGGGACCAGATCGCCATCGTCCCGATGGC
Organism: Pseudophaeobacter sp. A-200-2; assembly: GCF_041008815.1. Taxonomy (NCBI): domain Bacteria; kingdom Pseudomonadati; phylum Pseudomonadota; class Alphaproteobacteria; order Rhodobacterales; family Roseobacteraceae; genus Pseudophaeobacter; species Pseudophaeobacter sp. A-200-2. Next base: position 114,387 of record NZ_JAXGFU010000009.1, read on the forward strand.
CTTTTGTTTTCCGGGGTATAACGCGAAAAAGGCGGATCTGCCGCCGCCGCCGGAATGCGCCCGCACCTGGCAGCACAGGGTGATGTCCGTCCTCCCCGAGGTTGAGCTGACGGTGCTTGTGGGAGGCTATGCGCAGCAGCATCATCTGGGGAAAAAAGCCCGGGTTAGCGATACGGTTGCCGATTGGCGCGCGCATGCGCCGCGCGTCTTTCCCTTGCCTCATCCGTCCTGGCGCAATACCGCATGGCTGAAACGCCACCCCTGGTTTGAAACAGATCTGCTGCCCGCGCTGCGGCACCGGGTCAAGGAGCTTTTGTGATGACAATGCCAACGCCGCTGGATCAGGCCCACGCGCAGATGGAGGCAGAGCCCGCGTCGGATGCCGCGCGTCTGCGGTTCTACGAACGGCTATCGGATGCCGAACTCTTTCTGATGTTGGAAAAGGAAGTTGAGAACGACAAGCTGGAGCCGGCCCTGTTCGATACGCCCGAGGGGCGCTTTGTCCTGGTCTTCGACCGCGAAGAGCGGCTCGCCCAGTTTGCCGGGCGCGCGGTGCCCTATGCGGCGCTGGCCGGGCGGGGAATAGTCAAGATGCTGTCGGGGCAGGGGATCGGTCTGGGCGTCAATCTTGAGGTCGCCCCCTCTGCCATGCTGATCCCGGCCGAGGCGATTGGCTGGCTTGAAGAAACTCTGGGTCATGCGCCGGATCAGGTAGAGGCGGCCATCGAAAGCTTCCTGCCGCCAGCCGGTCTTCCGGATCTTCTGTTGACTGCGCTGGATACCAAACTGGCGACCGCCGCAGGACTGGCGCACTCGGCCTATCTGGTGGCAGTGCGCTACCAGGGTGGCGGGCAGGGGCATCTGCTGGGCTTTGTCGATGCCAAGGACGCCGCGCGGGATGCCTTGGCCAAGGCGGTGGGCGAGGCGCTGACCTTTTCCGGGATTGAAGCCGGGGCGCTGGATGTCGGGTTTTTCCAGGCGTCAGATAGGGCTGCGGCCAGCCTGTCGCGGGTGGGTCTGCGGTTTGATCTGCCGCAGCCAGAGGCGCCGCAGGTCTATCAGCCGGTCGCGCCCGGCAGCGATCCGGACAAACCACCGCGTTTGAAATAATCAGTTCGCGTGGCACGGCGGCGACCCGCCGTGCCTTTCATGCAGGGGCGGACGGGGCAGGGCGCCCACGTCCGCTGACTGTCAGTCTCAGCTGTCTTCGGTTTCCAGCTTGTCTTGGGTGCGGGTGTCGAAATCACCCGCGTCATGGCGCTCGCGCAGCTGGGTGTGCAATTCGCCAAAGGCGCGGTTGACCATGCGGCCACGGCTGACCGCGGGGCGCGCGTCGATGTCCTTGGCCCAGCGCACGACATTGGTGTAGCTCGCTACGTCGAGGAACTCTGCCGCATCGTAAAGGCGACCCAGCACCAGCTGGCCATACCAGGCCCAGATCGCCATGTCGGCGATACTGTAGTTATCTCCGGCGATGAAGGCGTTGCCATCAAGCTGGCGTTCCAGAACGTCTAGCTGACGCTTGGTTTCCATGGCGAAACGGTCGATCGGATACTGCCATTTTTCCGGCGCATAGGCGTAGAAATGGCCAAAACCGCCGCCCAGATAAGGCGCGCTGCCCATCTGCCAGAACAGCCAGTTCATCACTTCGGTGCGCTCCGGCCCGGACTTGGGCAGGAACTCGCCGAATTTCTCGGCCAGATGCACTAGGATCGAGCCGGATTCAAACACTCGAACCGGGGTGTCGCCGCTGCGGTCCATCAGGGCGGGGATTTTCGAGTTGGGGTTGATGTCGACAAAGCCCGATCCGAATTGATCGCCTTCGCCGATGTTGATCAGCCAGGCGTCGTATTCGGCGCCGGAGTGGCCCTTGGCCAGCAGCTCTTCGAACATCACCGTGACCTTGACGCCATTGGGGGTGGCCAGCGAGTAGAGCTGGAAGGGATGCTTGCCGACCGGCAGTTCCTTGTCGTGGGTGGCGCCTGCGATAGGACGGTTGATCGAGGCGAAGCGTCCGCCGCTTTCCTGTTCCCAAGTCCAGACTTTCGGCGGGGTATAGCTCGTATCACTCATGTGGATGGGCCCTGTTCTGTATGTGGTGGCGGGCGGCGCGGGGCGCGGCCCGGTTCGGATTGACGTCTCTGACGTAGGATACTCGTCAAAAATTCCAATGACTGGAAGGTGTGGGTGCGATCTTTTTCGTGCAACCGTGCAGGGGGCGGCCTGCGGTCACGCAGAGACACAGCTGTGTGAGCGCCCCTTCGCAAAGGGTCTGCGCCGGATATTGTAGATGCAATTGTAGTGGATCGGCAGACCGGTGGAGCAGGACCCCCTGTGACACGTCATGTCCCGGATCGGTGCCGAATGAGGAAAGGATCAAGACATGAAACGTTTTGCACTGGCTGCCATCGCGGCCCTGACGATTGGAAGCTCTGCTTTTGCAGGGGAGCAATATATTGATGGCACCGGTTTTGCGGTCTCTGGCTACGACGTGGTTGCCTATCGCAGCCTCACCCAGGTGCCGGTGGGCGAGGTGCAGCCTGCCGCAGTACCGGGCCGTGCGGATATCGTGGCCGAGTACAACGGTGCCCGCTTTGCCTTTGCCAGCGAAGAGAACCGCGAGATGTTCCTGAAGAACCCGGAATACTACGCGCCGCAGTATGACGGGCACTGCGCCTATGGGGTATCCAAGGGCGGCAAGGTGCCGGCCAACCCGAACCTGTGGCGGATCGTGGATGACAAGCTGTACCTCAACATCACCAAGAACGTGGTGGGCTTCTGGGAAGAGGACATCCCCGGCAATATCAATATCGCCGAAGGCAACTGGCCAGGTATCGAGCCGGACGAAGCCTCGGAGCGTGTCATTCCGAATTTCGAGTCCTCTGCGCCTGAGGGGCACTGAGCGGCAGCGGGGCTGCCCCTTTGCAGGCACCCAGCGAAATTACATGTGACAATAAAAAGCCCCGCACGGGAACGGCGGGGCTTCTTGATTGGGAAAAATGGTCCGAACCGCGAGCAGTGGGCCCGGAGCCGATTACCGTTTGCGGTCGCGGCGGGCGCTCATCGGCTGGAAGGCGACACCGACGTGGGCTTCGCAATAGGGTTTGCCTTGCTGAACGGGCAGACCGCAGAACCAGAAATCCTCGGTCGCGGGGTCGCCCACGGGCCATTTGCAGGTGCGTTCGGTCAGCTCCATCAGCGTCAGCTTCTTGGCCTTCTTTTCGATCTCGTTGACCTTGGCCAGGGCTTCGGGGCTGATCTCATTGGCAGAGGGCTGCGGCGGCAGCGGCTGACCAGCCGGAATGATCTGCTTGCGGGCCGGAATGGCGGCCTTGGTTTCAGGCGCGCTGGCAGCGGCCGCAGGCGGCGGAGTTGCCGGACGGGCCGGTTCCGTCTTTGGCTGTGGCTTTGGCTTTGGCGCCGGTTTGGCAGCGGCAGCGGCTGCCGGTTTTTCCTTGGGCTCGGCGGCTTTGGCGCCACCGGCTGCGCGGTTGGACAGGCCGAGGCGGTGCACCTTGCCAATCACGGCGTTGCGGGTGACCCCGCCCAGCTCCTTGGCGATCTGGCTGGCCGACTGACCTTCGCCCCACATTTTCTTGAGCAATTCGACGCGCTCGTCTGTCCAGGACATATGTTGCCTTTCCAAGCTGAAAGCGGCCCCAGAATCCTGCGGCCGCCATCGAGTTCCGATATAAACGCCTATTTTAATCACTGCGGCCCGAGTTACAAGGCGTCTTGCACCTGCGGATGCAGCAGGTATGCAGATGGGGCACGGGCGGCACGCCGGAGCACGCATAAGACTGGAACGAGGAAAGCACCATGGCAGAGACGGAAACAGAATACCGGGTCGGAATGGGAGAGCGCCGGTTCGGTCGGGTGAACTGGCTGGGGCTGCAGACGCTGGCGATGCGCGAGATCAAGCGGTTCTCAGTGGTCTGGACCCAGACGCTGCTGGCGCCGCTGATGACGGCGGCGCTGTTCCTGATGATCTTCAACATCGCGATCGGTCCGAAGCGTGGCGATGTGATGGGGGTGCCCTTCCTGACCTTCCTGGCGCCGGGGATCATGATGATGACCGTGATCCAGAACGCTTTTGCCAATACCTCTTCCTCGATCGTGATTTCCAAGGTGCAGGGCAATATCGTCGATACGCTGATGCCGCCGTTGTCGGGGCTTGAGATGCTGCTGGGCTACCTTGCCGGGGCCATCGCGCGCGGTGTGGTGGTGGCGCTGGCCATCGGGCTGGGGCTTATGCTGGCGCTTCAGATCGTGCCCGCGCATCCGCTGGTCGCGCTGTTCTTCATCGTGATGGGCGCGGCGTTCCTGGGCGGGCTGGGCATCGTCGCCGGTGTTTTCGCGGACAAGTTCGACCAGATGGCCGCGATCACCAACTTCATCGTGACGCCGCTGGCCTTTCTGTCGGGCACTTTCTATTCGGTCGAGTCGCTGCCGCCGGTGCTGCAGGCGATTTCCCATGCCAACCCGGTGTTCTACCTGATCGACGGCGTGCGCTATGGGGTGATCGGCACCTCCGACAGCTCGCCGCTGCTGGGTGCGACGGTTTGCATTGGCGCCACGGTCGCCATCAGCCTGCTGGCTTGGTCGATGCTGCGCCGGGGCTATCGCCTGAAGGCATAAAGGGCGGCCTCAGGCCGGTTTTGCCTGGCGTCCCTCGCGCCAGGCCAGAATGGCGGCGCCTGTCAGGATGACGCAGGCGCCAAGAACGGTCACCCCGTCCGGTACCACGCCAAAGCCGAGGAAGTCGTAACACGCGGCAAAGATTAGCGTGGCATAGCTGAAGGGCGCCACGAAAGAGGCATCCCCGCGCGCCATTCCGTTGATGAAACAGGCCTGCGCGCAGGCCATCAGCGCGCCCAGTGCCGCCAGCGCGCCCCATTGCATCGGCGTTGGCATCTGCCAGACCGGCAGCACAGCCAGACTGGCGATCAGAACACCAATGCCGTTGTTGAACCACAGGATCTGCAAGGGCGCCTCGCGCCCCGACAGTTTCTTGATGAAAATCAGCTCCAGCCCCATCACCGCTGCCGCGCCAAGTGCCAGAAGGGCCGCTGGCTGAAAGCTCTCGGGTGCCGGGCGGAGCAGGATCATCGCGCCGATAAAGGCGATCCCCGCCGCGCCCCAGCGCCAGGGGCCGACGCGCTCGCCCAGAAGGGGGATCGCCAGCAGCATGCAGAACACCGGGTTGAGAAAGGTGATCGCCGTGGCATCGGCCAGCGGGATATAGGCAACAGCGGCAAACATCAGCGTCACACCGCCCCAGCCAAAGGCGGTACGTCCGATATGCAGGCCCCAGTGTGGCCGGGTCAGCCGGGGTCGCACCAGCGCCAACACCGATGAGATCACCACGAAGGCAAAGATAAACCGCCCGTGCGAGATCTGCAGCGGGTGCAGCGCAGGCCCGAGAGCATCGGTGCCCAGCGATTTCGCCATCAGCGTTGTCGCCGCGATAAAGGCGGTTGCCAATAGGATCAGCGCGGCGGCCAGCATCGGATTTTGCGGTGTCGGAGTTTTCATGCGCAATCGGTGCGCCCGTGCCCGCGGATATGCAAGGATAAAAAGCGCGGCCGCCAGCGAAGGATTAGCGGCGCGTCGGAAAGGCGCGGCCAGAGCATGTTGCCGAATTGTTCAGGGGGGCTGCACAAAAGGGGTTCCTTTTTGATCAAAGCTCCCTTATGGACCCATTCCATGATCAAACGTACACATAACTCTGCGCTTCGACGCCGACGCCGGACTGCGTAAACCGCAGCCTCAGTGCCCCTGTGGCGCCTTTGATCCCCTGTGCCGAGATGATGGTACAAACCCCCTCCGACTACAGTATTGACCCTCCGGCCCGGCTATGCACAGCTTTGGCCTCAATGTTTCAAAAAGGATGATCCTGATGATCCCGTCCGTTCTGCCGACTTACAATCGTGCTCCGCTTCAGTTCGTCAAAGGCGAAGGCGCCTGGCTGATCGAGGCCGACGGGCGCCGATTCCTGGATCTTGGCGCCGGGATCGCGGTGAATGCGCTGGGCCATGCCCATCCGGCTCTGGTCGAGGCGCTGACCTCCCAGGCGCAGAACCTGTGGCATGTTTCCAACCTATATCAGATCCCGCAACAGCAGGCGCTGGCGGACAAGCTGGTCGAAACGACCTTTGCCGATACGGTCTTTTTCACCAATTCGGGCACCGAAAGCTGCGAATTGGCGGTGAAGATGGCGCGCAAGTATTTCTACGACAAGGGCCAGCCCGACCGGGTCGAGATCATCACCTTCGAAGGGTCCTTCCACGGCCGGTCCTCTGCGGGTATCGCGGCGGCGGGCTCGGAAAAGATGACCAAGGGCTTTGGTCCGCTGCTGCCGGGCTTTGTGCACTTGCCGTGGAACGATCACGACGCGGTGGCGGCGGCGATCAATGACAAGACCGCTGCGATCCTGATCGAGCCGGTACAGGGGGAGGGCGGTATTCGCCCGCTGCCCGATACCTGCATGAAAGGTCTGCGGGATCTTTGCGACGAACACGGCATTCTGCTGATCCTTGACGAGGTACAATGCGGCGTGGGCCGGACTGGCAAGCTCTTTGCCCATGAATGGGCGGGCATTACTCCTGACATCATGATGGTGGCCAAGGGCATCGGCGGTGGCTTCCCGCTCGGCGCGGTGCTGGCGACCGAGGATGCGGCCAGCGGCATGACCGCGGGCACCCATGGCTCCACCTACGGCGGCAACCCGCTGGGCTGCGCGGTGGGCTGCGCAGTGATGGATGCGGTCGCCGATCCGGATTTCCTGGCCGAGGTGAACCGCAAGGCGGGCCTGCTGCGCCAGAAGCTGGAAGGGCTGGTGGCCAGCCATCCCGAGGTCTTCGAAGAGGTACGCGGATCGGGGCTGATGCTAGGGCTCAAATGCAAAGCGGTGAACATCGATGTGGTCAACGCGGGCTATGACAACGAGGTCGTCACCGTTCCGGCGGCTGACAATGTGATCCGCCTTCTGCCGCCCCTGAACCTGACCGACGAGGATATCGCCGAGGCGCTTCAGCGTCTTGAGAAGGCGGCCAAACAAGTCGCTGCGGCCTGAGCGGATCCTTCAGATCAATTGCGAAGGCGGGGGATATGCCCCCGGCTTCACCCTGACAAAAAGTGACAAGACATGAACCATTTTCTTGATATCCACAAAACCGATGCAGCAGCCCTGCGGGGCATCATCGATCAGGCCGGCGCGATGAAACAGGCGCGCCTGGGCCGCCCCAAAGGCGCCCCCGATGACGAACAGCCGCTGGACGGGCGCATGGTGGCGCTGATCTTTGAAAAACCGTCGACCCGGACCCGCGTTTCCTTTGATGTTGGCGTGCGCCAGATGGGCGGGCAGACCATGGTTCTGTCGGGCAACGACATGCAGCTGGGCCACGGTGAAACCATCGCCGACACCGCCCGCGTGCTGTCGCGCTATGTGGATCTGATCATGATCCGGACCTTTGATGAATCGGTGCTGATCGAAATGTCGGAATATGCTGATGTGCCGGTGATCAATGGTCTGACCGACCGCACCCACCCCTGTCAGATCATGGCCGATATCCTGACCTATGAAGAGCACCGCGGCCCGATCAAAGGCAAGAAGGTGGTCTGGACCGGCGACGGCAACAATGTCTGCGCCTCCTTCCTGCATGCGGCGGGACAATTCGGGTTTGACCTGACCTTTACCGGCCCGGCGCAGCTGGACCCCGAGGATGAATTCGTCGGTCTGGCGCGCAAGGCAGGATCGAAGGTCGTGATCGAACGCGACCCGGTCAAGGCCGTGGAAGGCGCCGATTTGGTTGTGGCGGACACCTGGGTTTCCATGCATGACAGCCAGTCATCGAAAGAGCGGCGCCACAACATGCTGCGCCCCTATCAGGTGAATGACGCGCTGATGGCCCATGCCAAGGACGACGCCCTGTTCATGCACTGCCTGCCTGCCCACCGTGAAGAGGAAGTGACCTCTGCCGTAATGGATGGTCCGCAATCGGTGATCTTTGATGAGGCCGAGAACCGCCTGCACGCACAAAAGGCGGTGATGCGTTGGTGCCTCGGCGTCTGAGCCGTCACCTAGCCTCTGCAATGTAAAACCCCTCGCCGCAGACCAGCGGCGAGGGGTTTTCTTTTTCGAGTTCGTGCCTGGCTGAGGCTTAGCGAATGATCGTCGTCAGCAGCCAGAAGGTAACACCGGACAGCAGTGCCGCGGCGGGCACGGTGATCACCCAGGCAGCTACGATGGTCATGAAATGGCTGCGGCGCACCAGCTTGCGGCGGCGGCGTTCCTCGGGGGCGATGCGCAGTTCCTCCGGACGCTGCAGCGAGAATTTGCGCAGGCGGTTCTCGGCGTGCCATTCGCGAAAGAAGCCAACGCCAAAGACCGCGCCGACCGCGATATGGGTCGAGGACACCGGCAGACCCAGCCAGCTGGCGACGATCACCGTGATGGCTGCCGAAAGCGAAACGCAATAGGCGCGCATCGGGTTCAGCTTGGTGATCTGGCTGCCGACCATACGGATCAGTTTCGGGCCAAACAGGAACAGACCAAAGGAAATGCCGAAGGCCCCGATCACCATCACCCAGGTCGGGATAGCCACCTTGGCGGCGAAATCCCCGAACTCTGCTGCATGCACGATGGCCGCCAGCGGTCCGACCGCATTGGCCACGTCGTTGGCACCATGGGCAAAGGACAGCAGCGCGGCGGAGATTACTAGCGGGATGCGGAACAGGATTTTCAGCGACTTGTTGCGGTTCTCAAGTCCCACAGACTGGCGTGCGATCAGCGGCTTGGTGATCAGATAGCTTGCCACGGCAAAGCCAAGACCGATCAAAAGGGCGATTTCCAGATCGATCTTGATGATCCGTTTCAGACCTTTCAGCGCCAGATAGGCGGCAAAGGCACCGGCCATGATGGCGACAAGGATCGGAACCCAGCGCCGCGCGGCGGCGATCTTGTCGTCCTGATAGATCACCTTGGCCTTGATCACCGCCAGAAACAGCGCCGCGATGACGCCGCCCAGAACCGGCGAGATGACCCAGCTGGCCGCGATCTTGCCCATGGTGGCCCAGTTGACCGCGGACATGCCTGCGGCAGCAATGCCCGCGCCCATGACGCCGCCCACCACCGAATGGGTGGTGGAGACCGGCGCGCCGATCCAGGTGGCCAGATTGACCCAGAGCGCCGAGGACACCAGCGCGGCCATCATCGCCCATATGAACACATCCGCCGTGGCCACGGTGGCGGGATCGATGATGCCCTTTGAAATGGTGGACACCACATCGCCCCCGGCCAGCAAGGCACCGGCGCTTTCGGCGATGGCAGCGATCAGGATGGCGCCGCCCATGGTGAGGGCGTTGGCACCCACCGCCGGTCCCATGTTGTTGGCAACATCGTTGGCGCCAATGTTGAGCGCCATATATGCACCAAAGATCGCAGCAGCGATGACGATGAAATTGCCGGGCGTGCCGCCGAGGAAAACGGCAGCTGCTGCACCAGCCAGCACGATAAAGGCCAGCGAGATGCCGGGGCCGACCAAGGGGCGGGAGACATAGGCGGTTGCCAGCTCCAGCTGAGAGATCCGGTTGAGGTCCCTGTCGAGGGTTTCCCAGTGCTTGCTATCGGGTTTTTCGCTCATGTCGCCGTTCCCCATGCCAAATGCCCAGCCAGACGGCTGTGCCGAAAAGAGTCGGCCACCGGGTAGCGTCGCGTCACCATTGGCGCAAGGCCGGTGTCACGATTCCATCATAAAACTGTTACAATTGTCGCAGGATCGACTGCAAATCTGGTTCCCGGACGAGGTTTGCCGCGTCTTGCGCGGGCATCCAGACACGCTTGCGTTGATCGGATTCCGGGTAGTCATCCTTGATGCGCTGGACCTCGGCGATATAGACCAGCGTTTCCACTGGCTGCCGGGTGCCGTTGTCGCGTTCCTTTACGTAGTGATAGCTGCCCTGCGGGGCAGAGGTGATCCGGGCATCGGCAACGCCGGCCTCTTCCCATGCCTCTTGCAGGGCGGATTCGGGGCCGTTCTTGCCTTTGATGGGCCAGCCCTTGGGGATGATCCAGCGGCCGGTGCCGCGGCTGGTGATCATCAGCACGTCTTTTCCGGATTTGGTGGTACGATAGCACAGGGCTGCCACCTGAATCCGCTTTGGGCGGAAAATAAGGGGGCGCAATACCTCTTCCCAAGCCTTGGCGAGGAGTGTTGTCATGCCTGAACTGCTTTCGTTTCTTGCTATGCTTTTGCCCCGGGCCGGAAACCGGACGGGGAGATGGTAGTAAATTTGGGGTTGACCACAACATATGTCCCAAAGGCGAATTTACAATGGTGTCTTGAGTTCGTCTCTGAATTGTGAACTTTTTCCGCAACAGCCGGGCAGGCGGCAAAGACGCGCCAGGGTTCGACATGATACCGGCTGCAAGGCCATCAGAGCAAGAAAGCGGGAGGGGACAAGGATGAAAGCTGCATTAGTGACCGGTGGGGCACGCGGGATCGGGCTGGCGACGGCGAAGGGGCTGCTGGCTGAGGGTTGGCAGGTGGCGATCCTGGACCGCGACAGCGAAGCGCTGGAGGCGGCCGGGAAAGAGGTGGCAGGCCTTACCCTGATCAATGCGGATGTTTCGCGCCCCGAGGATGTGGCGCGGGCTGTCGCGGAGATCACGGCAGCCTTCGGGCGGCTCGACGGGCTGGTGAACAACGCGGGCGTCGCCGATTTCGGCCCGATCCGCGAGACTACCTTTGAACGGTGGCGCCGGGTGATGGAGACCAATCTGGATGGTCCCTTCCTGATGACCCAGGCCTTTACCGATCTGCTCGCTGCGGATGGTGGCGGGGCGGTGGTGAATATCACTTCGATTTCGGGCTTGCGCGCCAGCACCCTGCGGGTGGCCTATGGTACCTCCAAGGCGGCATTGGCGCAGCTGACGCTGCAACAGGCGGCAGAGCTGGGCGAGATCGGGATTCGCGTCAACGCGGTGGCGCCGGGACCGGTGGCGACCAAGCTGGCGATGGCGGTTCACAGCCCAGAGATCATCGCCGCCTATCATGATGCGCTGCCGCTGAACCGGTATGGCAAGGAAGAGGAGATCGCAGCGGCGATCAATTTCCTGCTGTCAGAGAAGGCAAGTTTCATCACAGGTCAGGTGCTGGCCGCAGATGGCGGGTTCGAAGCCACCGGGATCGGCCTGCCTGCGCTGCGCGCCGACGCGGCAAAGGACTGAGCTGGCCGGTGCTCTAGCAGAGGGGGACCTCCCGCCCGCGATCTGCCGCATCAAAGATGCGGCCTCCGCCGTTGGGCCTAGCAGCGCGCAGGGGCGCGCTGCTCCGGCGCGATGATTTTTTCGCCCGGGGACCTCTCAGGATTTGCGCCGGTTGGCCCGCAGGGTTGGATCGGCACCGGTCGGATCTTCGGGCCAGGGATGTTTGGGATATTGGGCGCGCATGTCCTTGCGCACGTCCGCATAGGACCCCGCCCAGAACCCTGGCAGATCGCGGGTGATCTGGATCGGGCGCTGTGCGGGGGACAGCAGCGTCACCTTCAGCGGCACGCCGCCCACGGCGGGATGGCGGGTCACGCCGAACATCTCTTGCAATCGCACTGCGATTTCCGGCACTTCTTCCCCGTAGTCGATCGGGATCTTGCGGCCCAGCGGCGTGACGAAATGGCCCGGCGCTTCGCGGTCCAGAAGCTGCGTCTGCTCCCAGCTGAGGGCGGCCCGCAGGGCGGGCAGCAGGTCGAACTGTTTCCAGTCCTGCGCGGTTTTCACCCCGGTCAGCATCGGCAGCAACCAATCGTCTAGTGTTGCCATCAGCCCGTCATTGGAGAAATCGGGCAGATCATGCCCATCGGCGCGCAGCAGCTCGACCCGCGCCACCAGCCGGGCGGCAGCACCGCTGAGGCGCAAACCCAGATCGCGCACCCCGTCGAGCATGGCTTTGGCGATGGCCTCGGTCGGGACGTCCTTCCAGATGCGATCATCCAGCACGATACTGCCAAGGCGCTCCTGGCTGCGGGCCACGACGCGGCGGTCGCGTTTGGACCAGGCGCAACTGTCCTGCCAGCGGATCTGATCGGCAAACAGCGCGCGAATATCGGAAAGGGCGATCTGCACCGCCATGCGGATCTTTGCTTCGCGCGGGTTGCCGTCGGTGTCCAGCGCCACGATGAAGGGCGCGGCGGCCAGCGTGTCCTCGGGCGACAGCATCGCCCCCTTGCCCCCCGACAGGACATAGCGCGGCGTATCGCCCTTGCGGCGCTGGCCGATGCGGTCGGGATAGGCGAGCGCGGCCAGCCCGGCTGCTGACAGGTCTGATACCACCGGCGCGTCAGAGCGGGCCTTGCGCTGTTGCTGTTGCAGCCTGCGGGCCTCTGCGCGGATCCGGTCGACCACTGGCAGGGCCAGTTGATAGGGGCGTTTGCGCTGGAACGCCTTGGGAACCTTCAGCGCCTCCAGCCGCAGCATCAGGTCGGCAGGGGCGCCGCGCAGGGGATCACGCTCGGCCAGCAGCGCGGCCAGCGTGGCGGCTGGGGCGGCCTGATCAGGGCCCGCACGTAGCAGCATATGGCCAAGGCGCGGATGCAGGGGCAGCGCCGACAGCGCCTTGCCGTGGGTGGTGATGCGGCCCTGTGCATCCAGCGCGCCCAAGAGGGTCAGAAGGTTGCGGGCCTCCTGCAAGGCGCCCTCGGGCGGTGGTGTCAGAAAGGCGAGATCCTCGGCGCCAGCGCCCCAGAGCGCCAGTTCCAGCGCCAGACCGGCCAGATCGGCGGATGCGATTTCCGCCGGGGGAAAGGCGGCAAGCGCGCCTTCCTCGCCCTTGGTCCAGAGGCGGTAACAGACCCCTTCGGAAACGCGGCCGGCACGGCCCTGCCGCTGGGTTGCCTCGGCGCGGGTAACCTTTTCTGTGACCAGCCGCGACATGCCGGACCCCGGATCGAAGTGGGCGCGGCGCGATTGTCCCATGTCGACCACCACACGAACCCCGTCGATGGTAAGCGAGGTTTCCGCGATTGAGGTCGCCAGCACCACCTTGCGCCCTGATTTCGCGGGCTGGATGGCAGCGCGCTGCTGGGCAAAGGGCAGGGCGCCAAACAGGGGATGCACCGTGCAGTCCCCAGGCAGTCGGTTTTCGAGCGCGGCAGCGGCACGGCGGATTTCGCCTTCACCGGGCAGGAACACGAGGATACCGCCGCCGTCCTTGCGGGTTTCTGCCTCGGCGCGGGTAACCAGATCCACTAGCGCATCGGTGCGGCGGGCCTTGAGGCCAAGCGGGGTATCGAGCCAACGGGTCTCCACCGGGAAACTGCGCCCTTCGGAGGTGATGAGCGGTGCCTCCATCAGGGCGCTGACGGGGGCGGCATCCAGCGTTGCGGACATCGCCAGCAGGATCAGATCGTCGCGCAGGGCGCCCGCGACCTCAAGACAGAGCGCGAGGCCGAGATCAGCATTCAGCGAGCGTTCGTGGAATTCGTCGAAGATCACCGCGCCGACTCCGGGCAGGTCGGGGTCCGATTGCAGCATCCGTGTCAGAATGCCTTCGGTAACGACCTCGATCCGGGTGGATTTGCTGACCTTCGACTCGCCGCGAATGCGGTAGCCCACGGTTTCGCCGGGGCGCTCGCCCAGGGTTTCGGCCATGCGTTCAGCGGCGGCGCGGGCGGCCAGGCGGCGTGGCTCCAGCATGACGATGCGCCCATCGCAGAGACCGGCCTCGAGCATGGCTAGCGGTACCTTGGTGGTCTTGCCGGCGCCGGGTGGGGCCTGCAGCACGGCGCGGCCGCCCGTGCGCAGGGCGGCGATCAGATCGGGCAGGGCGTCATCAATGGGCAGGCGTGTCATGGCAGCCTTATCGCCAAAGACCCGTGCCGGGTCCAGAGGCGCGGCGGTTGCGGCTGAATGCGCCTGCCTCGGCACTGGACAATCCGGGCCTGCCTGCGTCAAGTAGGCGGAACTTTCGGACAGAGGCCCTGCAAGGGGCGGGGAACAGGGGCTTTGGCATGGATATTGCGCAGCTGAGTGACAAGATTTTGCAAGGCGACCGGCGCGCGCTGGCGCGGGCGATTACTCTGGTCGAAAGCGGGCGCGACGATCACCGGGAGCAAGCGCTGTCCCTGCTGGAGCGGCTGGCCAAAGCGGAACGGCAGGCCTTGCGGATCGGCCTGTCGGGCACGCCTGGGGTCGGCAAATCCACCTTCATCGAGGCCTTCGGCATGATGCTGGTCGAACGCGGCCTGCGGGTGGCGGTGCTGGCGGTCGATCCCAGCTCGACCCGCTCGGGCGGTTCCATTCTGGGCGACAAGACCCGGATGGAGCATCTCAGCCGTCAGAAATCTGCGTTCATTCGCCCGTCGCCCAGCCAGACCACGCTGGGCGGGGTTGCCCGCCGCACCCGGGAGGCGGTGTCACTGTGCGAGGCCGCAGGTTTTGACGTGGTACTGATCGAAACCGTCGGGGTGGGGCAATCCGAAACCGTGGTGGCGCAGATGTCGGATCTGTTCCTGCTCTTGCTGGCCCCGGCGGGCGGCGATGAATTGCAGGGTGTCAAGCGCGGCATCATGGAAATGGCGGATATGATTCTGGTCAACAAGGCAGACGGCGATCTGAAACCCGCCGCTACCCGCACGTGCGCCGATTACGCCGGGGCCTTGCGGCTGCTGCGCAAGCGTCCGCAGGATCCGGAAGGATTTCCCAAGGCGATGATGGTTTCGGCGCTGGCACGGGAGGGGCTGGAGGCCGCTTGGGCCGATATCGAGCATCTGTCGGGCTGGCGGCGCGAGACGGGACATTGGGCGCGGACCCGGGCAGATCAGGCGCGTTACTGGTTTGCCGAAGATGTGCGCCAGGCCATGCTGGCAAGGCTGGAAACGCCTTGGGCGCAGGGCCGGATGGCGGAACTGTCGGATGCGGTCGCTGCGGGAGAGCAGACCCCTGCCGCAGCCGCGCGGGACATGCTGAAGGGGCTGGGGCTGGAATAAACCCGCTGACCAGATGCGGTAGGGGGACCTTTCAGGCCCGGCGCGCGGCCGGGTTCGGTCCGGTTTGGGCGGGGCTGTGCCACTTTCCGGCGGAGTGGGTGATAAAACCCTGCCATATGGCTTGACCCTGTCAGCGATTCCTCCTAAACGCATCCAACCAGTTTTCGGGCGCAGCCAATGGCCGCGCCCTTGTGATTTGGCGGCAGATTCGGAGTTTTGTCCGGCAGGCCGCCCCAGATACGAAGGATGAACCTATGTCGCGCCGTTGCGAACTGACCGGAAAAGGCCCGATGACTGGCAACAATGTCAGCCACGCCAAGAACCGCACTCGTCGTCGGTTTCTGCCGAACCTGAACGATGTTACCCTGCAGTCCGAGACTCTGGGCCGTGGCGTCAAGTTGAAGATTTCCGCCGCAGCCCTGCGCTCGGTTGATCACCGCGGTGGTCTGGACGCATTCCTGGCAAAAGCCAAGGACGAAGAGCTGTCCGCAACCGCTCTGAAAGTGAAAAAAGAGATCGCCAAGGCACAAGCTGCCGAGGCCTGATCCGCTTCAGACCGATCTGATTTCGTAAAACGCCGTGCTGGACATCCCAGCGCGGCGTTTTGCCGTTCATGGCGTGACCGAATGCCGCTTGCGGTCGCCCCTGCGCGGGGGCATATCTGCTGCTGATGATGCGACGTATGCGGATATATATCGGGATCTTCCTGTCCCTGGCTGTGGTGCTGACCGCCCATAGCGCTGCCGCAATGCGTGGGGCGCAGGATGCCTCGGGGCAGATCGTGATCTGCACGGGCACCGGCCCGGTGGCGATCTATGTGGACAGCGACGGCCAACCGGTCCCGGCGCCGCATTATTGTCCCGACTGCGTGATGCATCTCTTGGATGCTGGGCTGCCGGTGCAGCAAGCGCTGCCAATCCCGGCGCGCCCGGTTCTGCAGGACCTGACACCCGATCGCACAGTCCTGATCCCCGTCTCCTGCGGGCAATACGCCCTGGCGCGTGGCCCGCCGATCTCTGCCTGATTTCCAATCCAAACCACCCTGAAAATCAGACAGAATTTGCTACAGGAGACTCAAAATGTCTTTTAAATCCCTCGTTTTCGCCGCCACCAGCGCAGCCGCAGTCACCCTTGCCGGGGCCGCCATGGCGGGCGGTATGATGGTTGAGGACGCCTATGCACGCGTATCGACCAAGATGTCCGCCAGCGGCGCGGCCTTCATGCAGATCATGAACGATACCGGCGCTGATGACCGGCTGATCGATGCGCGTTCTGACGTGGCAGAGCGGGTCGAACTGCACACCCACCAGGGCGATGCCAACGGTGTCATGAAGATGGTGCACGTGGAAGAAGGCTTTGCCATTCCGGCGGGTGAGGTGCACATGCTGAAGCGGGGCGGCGACCACGTCATGTTTCTGGGGCTGACCCAGACCCTTCATCACGGCGATGTGGTGCCGTTGACGCTGGTCTTTGAAAAAGCCGGTGAAATCAACGTTGAGGTGCCGGTGGATCTGGAGCGCAAGCCCGGTCACGGTGGCATGAAGCACAACAACTGATCAGCGCCAATCGCGCCAAGACATTGCGGCCAGTCCTTTTCCGGGGGCTGGCCGTTTTCTTTGAAAGGCTCAGGCGCGGGCCAGAAACTCGCCGGTCCAGTGGGGCACGATCTCGCTGGCGCGGCCCAGACGGCTTTCGGCAAAGCTGGAGGCGCCAGCCGAAGGCTCGAGGTTCAGTTCAACCGTATGGGCGCCCGCCATCTGCGCTTCCTGCACAAAGGCGGCGGCCGGGTAGACCTGACCGGAGGTTCCGATCGACGCAAAGATATCCGCCTCGGCCAGATGGTCGTAGATCGCTTCCATTAAATAGGGCATTTCGCCGAACCAGACGATATCGGGGCGCGTGCGGGGCTGGGCGCAGGCGGGGCAGAGGTCGGTGGGTGACATGCTGGCGGGGGCGGGCCAGCGATGATCGCAAGCGGCGCATAGGGCGCCGTCCAGGGTTCCGTGCATATGCAGCACATCCTCTGCGCCGCCCTGTTCGTGCAGCCCGTCGACATTCTGGGTGATGATCACCACCTCTCCGGGCCAGGATTTCTGCAACTCACCCAGAGCTGTGTGGGCGGCATTCGGGCTGGCCTTGGCCGATTGCGCACGGCGGGCGTTGTAGAAGGCGTGCACAAGATCGGGATCGCGGGCAAATCCTTCGGGCGTTGCTACATCTTCGATCCGGTGTTTGGCCCAGAGCCCGTCTTCGTCGCGAAAGGTACCGAGCCCACTTTCGGCGGAAATGCCGGCGCCAGTCAGGATGACGATCTTCTCCGCACTCTTTTCCATCGCCGCAAAGCCTCTTATTGCTGTCTTGCCAAAAGGAGTGTGCCCCGATGACTAAACGCATTTTGTTCGTCTGCCTAGGAAACATTTGCCGCTCGCCCGCAGCTGAAGGGGTGTTCCGCGACCTTTTTAAGCAGGCCGAGACGGATAGCGCGGGCACGGCGGGTTATCACGTGGGAGAGCCGCCCTACGGGCCGATGCAGGCAGCGGCGCGGGCGCGAGGGCTGGATCTGTCGGATTTGCGGGCGCGGCAGTTCGAACCGAAGGATTTTGCGCGTTTTGATCTGATCGTGGCGATGGACGGTGACAATCTGCGCAATATCGAGGCGCAAAGGCCTCCAGACCAGATCACGCCCGTGGTGCTGTTCACCGACTTTGCTGCGGGCAGCAGCGCGGATCATGTGCCCGATCCCTATTATACGCGGGATTTCGACGGATGCCTCGACCTGATCGAGCAGGCGGCGCGTGGGCTGGTCTCCCATCTGGAGGCAGGGCACGCCCTCTGACGTCGGCCTTAGCTGTCGATGACCTTGAACGCGCCTGCCAGCCACGGAAGCCGGACCAGCGCCGGATCGATCATCTGTGTCTGGATCAAGTGCCGCATGGTCTTAGCCACATCGCGGGGGACCTGATCCGCCCAGTCGTTGCCGCTGAACAGGGAAATGGTCCGCCCGGCGGCACCAAAGGGCAGGGCGTAGGCTTCGATCTGATCGTGGAACCGCACCGCCCGCATATACCCGAGCGGCGTCGTGATCGCCCAGCCGATCCGGCGCGCCACCATGGCCATCAGGGCAAGGTGCGAACCAATCTCAAACCGGCTTTCAAAGGTAAGGTTTTGACGGGTCAGATGGGCGTCGATTTGCTGTGAAATCAATTGGTCCCGTGCATAGCGCAGAAACGGCAGGGTATTCAGCTCGCTCACGCTGACCTTCGGAAGGCCAGTATCCGAGGAGCCGATGAACCCCTTTGGGGCCACCAGAATAAAGGGATCCTGCACCAGTGGCAGTTCCACCAGCCCTTCGTGCAGGGCACCGGTGGTGGCGGCTACGGCGATGTGCAGCTCGCGCTCTTCCATGGCGCGGATGATGTCGTGGCTGGAGGCGGTGATCATCTTGAACCGGCATTTGGTCAGGCTCTCGGCAAGGATGGTCACCAACCGCGGGGTCAGATCATTGTCGAAATCGTCGATCAGACCGATCGACAGTTCGGGCAGGTGGCTGAGATCGACAACCGTCAGCTCGCTTTGCGCCAGACGCAGCTCTGCAAGCACCGCCTCGGTGCGGGCCAGAAATGTGCGCCCTGCCGGGGTGACCACCATCGGGCGGCGGCTGTGGTCCACCAGGTCGCAGGACAATGATTTTTCCAGATTCCGCAATTGCTGGCTGACTGCGGGTTGGCTGAGCCCGGTCATCTCCGCAGCCTGCGCCACGGATCCGGTTCTTGCCAGGGCGGCAAAGACTTCCAGCCCTCTTAGGGTAACACCCTTCGTCAACATGAATATGCTCCAAATATGCATCTTCTTTCTCGACGACAGAAAGATGCGGGGTCAAGGGTTGTATTGGAGCGGTTTTCCCCTGTGCGGCACTGCAGCATCTGCGCCGGGCCGTGGGCCGCGCAAAATCGGGAGCGCATCATGGAGGCATGAGAGGGGTGTGACCGTCGTAACGCTGATCTGAATAGACGCCTTTCAGAGGGGCTGTATCAGCCGCAGACGCGCGCGGCGTTGGCGCCAAATTCCTTGTAGCGTTCCCAAAGCTGTTCATCGCCGCGATGGCTGGACTGGCGTACGACCTGGGCCTGATGCGGATCGGCAAACCACTTCGACACCTTGGAACGCTCCGAACGGGTCAGGCTCTTGTTGGCGACTTTCTGAATGCAGCTGCACAGCCCGGCCTTTGCATAGCCGCGTTCCGACTGACGACAGGCCCTTTCGATGACGCCCGCGTCGACAGAGGGTACGCTGAACGCAGTCGTCAGGGCCGCGGCACAGAGAAAAGAGCTCACAAAACGCATCGTCATGTCCTGTCCAGTGGTCATTCTAGAAAGGCCGCTGGCAGGCGGCTGGCGCGACTATGCCGCAGGTTTGGCTGGCTTTCAATTGGGGTTAATAATCCATAAATCATGCGCGGGATTTTGCCGGGACCCTGAAACAGTCCCGCCCGGACACAAGACCGGGCCGCGCCTGCCTGCGCCCCCGACCGGCGCGGCCCTTGGTTAGAGAACGTCGAGGACACGCAAACCAAGTTCTCAGAAAATATGTGGAATGAGGCGCGATTATGAGAACGTGGGGCAGAAATCATCCTGCATGCTGCCGCTTCTGGCGCGCACCCTTAAAAATATCGCTGGGTGGCCTCACGCGCGCGCTTGACCAAACTTAAAATCCGCACCATATCCCCAGACCATGACAGAGCTCTCAAAGATCCGCAATTTCTCCATCGTCGCCCATATCGACCATGGCAAATCCACCCTCGCTGACCGGCTCATCCAGGAGACCGGGACAGTGGAGTCGCGCGATATGAAAGAGCAGCTTCTGGACGCGATGGATATCGAGCGCGAGCGCGGCATCACCATCAAGGCCAACACGGTTCGGATCGACTACAAGGCCGACGATGGCGAGACCTATGTTCTCAACCTTATCGACACCCCCGGCCACGTCGACTTTGCTTATGAGGTCTCCCGCTCCATGCGCGCGGTTGAAGGCTCGCTACTGGTTGTGGACAGCACGCAAGGGGTCGAGGCGCAGACGCTGGCCAATGTCTATCAGGCAATCGACGCGGATCACGAGATCGTCCCGGTGCTGAACAAGATCGACCTGCCCGCATCTGATTGCGATCGCGTGGCTGAGCAGATCGAGGATGTGATCGGCATCGACGCAAGCGAAGCCATTCAGGTCTCGGCCAAGACCGGGCAGGGTATTCACGAGACGCTGGAAGCGATCGTACAGCATCTGCCCGCTCCCGCAGGCACCCGCGATGCGCCGCTCAAAGCCATGCTGGTGGACAGCTGGTACGACGCTTACCTGGGCGTGATCGTGCTGGTGCGTATTATGGACGGCGTCCTGAAGAAAGGCATGCGGGTCAAGTTCATGTCGAACGACACCCTGCACCATGTGGACCGGATCGGCGTCTTTCGCCCTGCCATGCAGGTGGTGGATGAACTCGGCCCGGGTGAGATCGGCTTCCTGACCGCCTCGATCAAGCAGGTACGCGACACCCGCGTCGGCGACACCATCACCAATGACCGGAACGGCTGCGAGGTGGCTCTGCCGGGCTTCAAACCGGCGCAGCCGGTGGTGTTCTGTGGTCTGTTCCCGGTGGACAGCGCCGAATTCGAAGACCTGCGCGACGCCATCGACAAGCTGGCTCTCAACGACGCCTCCTTCAGCTTTGAGATGGAGACCTCGGCGGCGCTGGGCTTTGGTTTCCGCTGCGGTTTCCTGGGCCTGTTGCACCTTGAGGTGATCCGCGACCGGATCGAGCGGGAATACAATATCGAGCTGATCACCACGGCGCCGTCGGTGATCTATCACGTCTACATGAAGGACGGTGAGAAGATCGACCTGCACAACCCGGCCGACATGCCCGACATGTCCAAGGTGGATCACATCGAGGAACCGCGGATCAAGGCGACGATCCTTGTGCCGGATGAATACCTCGGCGATGTGCTGAAACTCTGCCAGGACCGCCGCGGCATTCAAGAAGACCTGACCTATGCCGGCACCCGCGCCATGGTGGTCTACGATCTGCCGTTGAACGAGGTGGTTTTTGACTTCTACGACCGGCTGAAATCGGTGACCAAGGGCTATGCCTCCTTCGACTACCACCTGACGGGCTACCGCGAGGACAATCTGGTGAAGATGTCGGTGCTGGTGAATGACGAGCCGGTGGATGCGCTGTCGATGATGGTGCACCGGGATCGCGCCGAGATGCGCGGCCGCGCCATGTGCGAAAAGCTGAAGGACCTGATCCCGCGCCACATGTTCAAGATCCCGATCCAGGCGGCCATCGGCGGCAAGGTGATCGCGCGCGAAACCCTGTCGGCGCTGCGCAAGGACGTGACCGCGAAATGCTATGGCGGCGATGCCTCGCGTAAGCGCAAGCTGCTGGACAAGCAGAAAGCGGGTAAGAAGAAGATGCGCCAGTTCGGCAAGGTCGACATCCCGCAGGAGGCCTTCATCTCGGCATTGAAAATGGATAGCTGAGGCCGTCTGGCGAAAAACTCGTTTAGATCAAGGGCGCCATTCCTTTCGCGGGAGTGGCGCCTTTTTGTTCCTGGGGTAACTGCGCGGTCGGCCGCTGTGGTCTGACGGACGGGCAAATGGGCCGACGGGGCGCCGAATTAACCGGCAGGTACTTGTGACGGCATGCATCCTGCACTGGGCCGGATCAGACCCAAGCAGCGTTCGTAGGTGAGGAAAAGTGGCGGGACCACCAGGCAACCGTGCGGTTTTGATTCCCGAGGACCTGTATGTACAGGTGGGCGCCAGGTAAACGGACCAGGATCCGAACAGAGCCAGCTCCCTCGGAATTGCTTAAGGCCACTGGAATGCTACCTGTCACAAGAAGGGCAGAACCCGCCACGGCCCTAGGTAGTGTGCGGGCGCTGCGGCGGCAAGGGGCAAGTGGTAAGAGTTTTTGCCTTTACCGTCCTCGGGCTTGCATTTTGTTCCCTAATTGTTCACTTCTGGTGCCATGGTGGATGAGAATGATCTGGAGCGGTTTCAGCCTGGTCAGCGGCTGGCGCGCGGGGTGGCGCGCTATTTGCGCTCGCTTGGCTTTGTCTCGGTCGAGGAGTTCGTGCCCACACGCGGCCTGCGCGTTGATCTGATGGCGCTGGGCCCAAAGGGCGAGATCTGGGTGATCGAATGCAAATCCAGCCGCGCCGATTTCCAGTCAGACAGCAAATGGCAAGGGTATCTCGAGTGGTGTGACCGCTATTTCTGGGCGGTAGACACCGAGTTCCCTGTGGAGATCCTGCCGGATGAAACCGGTCTGATCATCGCCGATGCCTATTATGGCGAGATTGTGCGCATGGGGCCGGAAGAGAAGTTGGCCGCAGCCCGGCGCAAGAAGATGACGCACAAGCTGGCGATGGACGCCGCGCGGCGGCTGCAGGCGGTTCTCGACCCCAGAGTGTAGCAGATGTGATCCTCACATGCGCAGATCGACCGCTTGTTCTTGTTTCAGGATCTTGTCGACCTGACCGCTTGGCAGGGCCAGCGCGACAGTGCCTCCGTTTGCCAGACCTTTGACTGTGACCGAGCTACCATCGCCAAAATTGATGAGCAGGGCATCGTCCTTCTTTACGATGGTGGCGCTGGCGGCTTTTTCGCTGGAGACCATGAGGGCCAGATCTGCACCGTCCGAAAGGGTGACCACGTCATTGCCCTCGGCCGCGCCATCCTGCAGCGCCATGGTAAAGCTGCCTTTTGACAGCAGAACCGTATCGTCGCCTGTCCCGGCACCAAATGTGACATGCCCCTGCGCTGCCAAGGATAGCGTGTCATCGCCGCTGCCTGTGTGCAGGCGGGCGTACCGCGGGAAGTCCAGCCCGTCCCCGGATTGATCATTCAGCACCACATTGACCACATCATTGCCGTCGCCGGTTCTTACGCCGTCCAGAACAGTGGCGTTAAGGGTCAGAACATCGTCGCCCGATCCGGTATCCAGTCGTGACACGACCCCCGCGCGAATGGCCAGGCTGTCATTGCCATCGCCGGTGTTCACCTGATTGAGGTGGCGGGCCGAGATGCTGAGCGCGTCATCGCCCGTACCGGTATCGAGTCCCGTGATCGTTTCCGCATTCAGAGCGACCGCGTCATTACCGCCACCGGTCGAAATCTTGCGTATCGTCTGTGCTGAGATCGCCAAGGAATCGGCGGCGGAATAATTGGCATAATACGTGGTCATCCGCGCCCCGCCGGATTTGTTAACGACCAACTCGGTGCCTCGGTTTTGCCGGTCGGTATGCACGTCCTCGACCACATCGCCGGTCAGGGCTACGGCGTCCGATCCATCACCGGTTTCGATGCCCTTGATCACCCCGCCAGCGTAGGACACGGCATCGTTGCCAGAGTCGGCGCCGAAGGTGTTTGGAGGGGGTGGAAAGAAGGCGTGAATATCGCCCTCGTCTGTGACCATCAAAAGCATGAGGTGGCTGCTCTGGCTGTTGTCCTGTTGCAGCGTGGCGAGGGCCTTTTGCATTTCTTTGGTTTTTAGCGCGAAGGCAATCGCGCGCGCATTGTCCTCCAAGCGTTTCATGTTGGCCTCCGCTTCCTTGCGCTGCTCTAGGCGTTCGGCGCGCTGCACCTTCTGGCTTTCTTCCAGAAGGGTTTTGGCGCTGGCCCCTTTGGTCCAATCGGTGGCTGTGGTTTCCGCAGTCGCCGCCAAATCCGGTGTGGTCGTGCCAGCATAAAGGCCGGTAAAGCTGTTGATGCCGAAAACGGAGTTCATAATCTGCGCCCCTCTAAATCCAAATGAATGGCCTTTAGGGTCGCGCTGGAGTCTCAAAAAGAAATTAATCGCGCTGAAGGAAGCAGTAACGTTTTTTTGTTTAGTCGCGAGGTTTCATAGCTACTTGGCGTTAAGTGGCTTGCGTAGCAGTAAAGTTTCCACGCTCGGGTGGGAACTCAGGCGCGGTATGTGACGCGCCGCTTCAGTTATCTGGCGGGCGCCTGCACGGACACAGCCGCCCGTCCGGGTGCCAAGGTTAGTCCGACAGGCTGCGGGCTGCCTGAGCGGCGGCGCGGATTTCGTCGGCGATTTCCTCGGCTTCTTCGGGGTCGAAATCCATCGGGATCTCAATATCGCCGGCTTCGATGAAAATGCGCACCATGCCGATATCGGTCGGGCCGATCTGCATGTTCGCTTCGATATCGCGTTCGCTGTTGATGCCCATCGTGACCTCCTGTGGGTGACCTTCTGCGGCGCATAAACGGCCTGAGGCATCCTGCTAGCCCGGAGCCTGTTGAAAGGCAAGCGGGCATCGTGGTCAGATAAGCCATGGAAAAAGTGACTTTGCGCCGATTCGAAGCCGAGGACAGCCCCTGGCTGGTGGAGCGGCACCAGACCCTTTACACGCAGGACGAAGGGTTCGACGACACATTTGGCCCGCTGGTGGCCGAGATCCTGCGGGATTTCTGCGCGGATCATGATCCGGAAAGGGAACGCGGCTGGATCGCAGAGGAAAACGGCCAGCGGCTTGGCTCGATCTTCTGCGTCCAGCTGAGCGATACCACCGCCAAGCTGCGCCTGTTCCTGCTGACGCCCGAGGCGCGCGGCAAGGGCATCGGCAAGCGCCTGCTGACCCAATGCATGCAGTTCGCGCGTGATGCGGGCTATCAGGATATGACGCTGTGGACCCATGAAAGCCACGAAGCAGCCTGCGCGCTTTATGCTGCATTCGGCTGGGAACTGGCCGACAGCAAACCGGTTTATTCCTTCGGACAGGATTTGATCGAACAAAGCTGGAAAACTGTGCTTTAACCCCCTTGCGCTCGGTATGTACCTAGGCTAAATCGCCCCCCAGTGCCGCCTTAGCTCAGTTGGTTAGAGCGCTGGATTGTGGATCCAGAGGTCCCCTGTTCAAGCCAGGGAGGCGGTACCATATTCTCCATTCGCACATAACCTATTGATCGCCATATATATGTTCAGGCGAATGGGCGACGCAGGACACCTGCGTTCGCCATGTCGCCGACAGGGGTGCCACAGGACTGCACGCATAGAGGTGCAGTGCCAAGCGGGCAGGGCCTGCTGTGTCCCAACAGAACCCGCTGCACTGATTATCCTGATTGACGATGTCGCTACGCGCGCGGTTATTCGGTGGGGGCCGTTGTGGTGGTTGTCGTCGTGGTGGTGCCGGTTTCGTCATCACCGGTCACGACTAGGAGAATCACACTGGTCAAAATCACCCCAGCGGCGGCGGTGGGGCTTAGCCCGGTACCCTGCATCGCTTCGGGCAGCGTTTCGCTAACCGCTTGAGAGTTGGAGGCGCGGCAGGTGACCTTGAGCAGCCCGCCCGGCAGGTATTGCGCCGAGACCGGAACCCCTGCACCGCAGGCGGCGCGGCTCTTTGCTTCGTTGAGGGCTGCGCTTGCGCCCTGGGCTGCAAGCGGTCCGGGGGCGGCAAAAAGAATCAGGGCGGCTAGGGCGGTCAGAGAGCGGGGGGAAAACATGGAAGCCTCCGAAAAATCATTACGATACTCCCCTAGCAGCTTACAGACCTATGCCGCGCTTGCAACGACGGCGCGGGAATGGGACAGTTTCAACATGATTTCTGCCGATGCCCCGTTTGCGGGGCCGCCACCGGATGGTGGCTAGGGCATGTGGTATTGGTATCCGGAGTTCGAGTGACATGACGCAAAGTTTCCTAAGCAGATGTGCGGCGGCGTCCGCAGTGATGGCGCTGACGGCGGGGCCGGTTCTGGCGCAGTCAGCGCCAGTTCTTTACACGGTGATCGTTCCGGCGGGCGAGTTCGGCTCGGCGGCGTTCCTGCGTCAGTTGGTGACGAGCCTCTCCGCCGCCAAGGCCTTTTGCGCTGATATCGACGCCGCGGAATACCGTGTGGATTGTCTCGCGGAGCGTCTGGAAAGCGTTTCAGCGGAAATCCCGGAGGATTCGGATTACGAGGAAGTCCGCCAGGTTCTGCGGGACACCGCGCGGGATATTCACCGTCTGACCCGCAAAAACCGGGATTGGAAACAGAGCAATGCCTATGCCTCGCGCAAGACGTCGTCCACGGACCGGACCACGCGTCCGCTGACGCCGGTCAATCCGGCACGGGCAGCGCAGGTCAATCAGCAGGCCAGCGCCATTCTGGATCAGGCGCAGACGGTCCTGTTGCGCAGCGCCGAAGCGGCAGAAGAGCGGCGTTCGCAATATGTGCAGATTGCTGAGGCGCTGGGATCGAACAAGGTGCTGCTGCGTTCCTGATGCAGTCCGCCCGCCTTGCTGTGCCGGGGGGCTATTTCAGCTCGATTTCCTGCCGGACCGCACTGGTTTCGGGATCCAGAATCAGGATGCGCTGATCCTGGGTCACCACCGCCACCCAGCCGGTGCCAAAGGTGACAGCCTCGGCCGTGACGCCGTCGGGCAGGGTGATGCTGTTCGGCAGTGAAGGCCCGTCTGCAGACAGACGGATGACAAGCAGCGAGATAACCACTACAAGCCCGCCAATCATGACCACGGTCAGCGTGGTCACCAGTCGGCGCAGGAACTTCAGCTGCGGCGGCTCTTCTTGCAATTCGGGTTTGGAAGGATCTGTCATGGAGCGCCGCCGGATAGAATTCGTCATCGCGGAAAATCCGCCTAAACGGCTTGATAAAGCGGTTTCGCGTGATGTGCCAGAGGAGGCAACCCTATCGCGGACCCGTCTGGCACGGCTGATTGACGAGGGCGCGCTGTCCGTTGACGGGCAAGTGGTGCGCGATCCCAAGGCGCGGGTCGAGGCAGGGGCGGTGATTGCAGTCACCGTCGAGGAAGCCAGTGACAGCCATATTGGCCCCGAGGATATCCCGCTAGATGTGGTGTTCGAGGATGACGATCTGATCGTCGTCAACAAACCGGCGGGCATGGTGGTGCATCCGGCGCCGGGCACGCCTTCGGGCACGCTGGTCAACGCGCTGATGCATCATTGCGGCGATAACCTGTCTGGTGTCGGTGGGGTGAAGCGCCCCGGTATCGTGCATCGCATCGACAAGGAAACCTCGGGTCTTCTGGTGGTGGCGAAATCCGATGTTGCGCATCAGGGGCTTGCGGCGCAGTTCGAACGTCACACGGTCGAACGCTATTACCGCGCGGTCTGCTATGGAGTGCCCGATGCCAACGATCCCCGGCTGCGCGGTGTCAAAGGCGCCAGTTTCGAGACCGGCAACATCCTGAAGCTGACCACCCAACTGGCTCGCCACAAGACCGACCGACAGCGTCAGGCGGTGCTGTTTCAGGGCGGTCGCCACGCGGTGACGCGGGCGCGTATCGTGGAGCCTTTTGGCAATCCGCCGGTGGCGGCGCTGATCGAATGCTGGCTGGAAACCGGCCGGACCCATCAGATCCGGGTGCATATGGCCCATGCAGGTCATGGGCTGATCGGTGATCCGACCTATGGCGGCAAACGCAAGCTGCCGGTTAAGGCGCTGAGCGAAAAGGCGCTTGCGGCAGTTCAGGCCTTTCCGCGGCAGGCACTGCATGCGGCGGTTCTGGGCTTTACCCATCCGGTCAGCGGCGAAACGGTACGGTTCGAGGCGCCCTTGCCGCAGGATATGCAGGACCTTCTGGAGGTGCTGCGCGGCGCAAAAGGGTGAGCCATGGGCCGCCGATAGGGGCCTGTGATCAAGATTACAGACCGTGATCGCGGGTTCGGTATAAGGTGTGATTATCGGTAGGACTTGAAACGGAAGAACCTCTTCCCCATATTCGTCCTACAACAACGCTGATGTTAAGTCCTTAAACATTGGGAGGGACAGACCGAATGGCGAATTATGCAAACCTACCTGCACCGACACCGGAAGGTGGCCTGAACCGTTATATGCAGGAAATCCGGAAGTTCCCGCTGCTGGAGCCGGAAGAAGAATATATGCTGGCCAAGCGGTGGGTCGAAGAGCAGGACACCAAGGCGGCGCATAAGATGGTCACCTCCCACCTGCGTCTGGCGGCGAAGATCGCCATGGGATACCGCGGCTATGGTCTGCCCCAAGCCGAGGTGATCTCGGAGGCGAACGTCGGTCTGATGCAGGCGGTGAAACGCTTTGATCCTGAAAAAGGTTTCCGTCTGGCGACCTATGCCATGTGGTGGATCCGCGCCTCGATCCAGGAGTATATCCTGCGGTCCTGGAGCCTTGTGAAACTGGGCACCACCTCGGGCCAGAAGAAACTGTTCTTCAACTTGCGCAAGGCTAAGGCCCGTATCGGCGCCCTGGAAGAGGGCGATCTGCGTCCGGAAAACGTCAAGAAGATCGCGACCGATCTGGGCGTGACCGAAGCCGAAGTAATCTCAATGAACCGCCGCATGTCCGGTGGCGACGCGTCGCTCAATGCCACTGTCGGCAGCGAGGGCGAGGGCACCATGCAGTGGCAGGACTGGCTGGAAGACGAAGATGCCGACCAGGCGGGCGATTACGAGGCACGGGACGAGCTGGAAGCGCGCCGCGAATTGCTGGCGCAGGCGCTTGATGTGCTGAATGACCGGGAAAAGGATATCCTGACCCAGCGCCGTCTTGCCGACAAACCGGTGACTCTGGAAGAGCTGAGCACCCAGTATGACGTCAGCCGCGAACGTATCCGCCAGATCGAGGTGCGCGCGTTTGAGAAGCTGCAAAACAAGATGCGTGCTTTGGCGTCGGAAAAAGGCATGCTGACCAGCGCCTGAAGACAGGCTGCGAATGAACGGCAAAGAAATGCAAAAGGGTTGCCCTGCGGGCAGCCCTTTTTCTTTCGGTCACGGATTGGGATGCGGGCGAAATAGCATTGGATGCCGACGTTGCTGAGGAGTCTTGGCGGCGCTGTCAGATCGACCCGAGATAATACCCGATAGCCTCTGCCAGTTCAGTTTCCTCATAGCCAAAATGGGAACGCACAACCTCTTCCAGTTTTCTGAATGTCGCGGCGGCCTGGGCGAAGTTTGCATCGCTGGGATTTTCGGCCAGCGTATGCGCTGCACGACCGAGGCGGATGATCAGCTCGTGAACCACCTCGTGTTCTGCCTTCAATTTGGCGATGACTTCGCGGAACTTTCCACCGCCCGCAGCCTCGATCCGGGGGAACATGTCAACGCCTTCAATATCGTGGTGCAACTTAAGCACCTGGCACTCGCGCCCGCAAAGCGATCCGAACGCGCGGAAATTCTCAGCCATGTCGAGTGAAAGCACGATCTGCTTCAGGTGCTCAGGCGGGGTGTCCCGCGCCTCGATCCGGGTCAGGACCGCAGCGATCTGGGCTATCTCCATCAGGTAATGACGATGGATTGCTGCCAGTTGTCGCCCCTGGTGACGGTGTGCGTCCGTTGCTTCCGGCACCAGCGGTGCTTTGGGGCGGGCAGCCTCGTCGAGGCTGAGTTCATCCAGAGTTTGGGTTGAAAGATCGGTCATGATGGACATGAATAGCCTTGCTCAGGCTAAGTCAAGGACGTCTGCTTTTTGGTTCAGGGCGGCCGTTCATGTTGCGACGGTGTGGGAGTAGACTGATGCATCTGGGTGCAAAACGCGCAGGCTTTGGACGAGTACATGCCTGTAGCGTCCAAGCATAGGCCGGTCAGCGAAAGGCTGGCGCGGTGGCTGGCAAGCTGAAAGACCTTTTGGGGGCGACCTGATCAACGGCTGGCGGAAGGCTGACAAGGATGATCGAGCTGCGCTGGCGAAGTGCTGGCGTTGTGTGGCTGGCTGGAAATCAGGGGGCTGGCGGTGCTGGCTGTCTGGCTGGGACCCGGTAGAGTGTCCTCGCTGGAGTGCTAGCTTTGCGTGCTGCCGTTGATTCTGGCTTGCTGCAGATCTTGAAACCTCGATAGGCAATAGCGAAGAGTGGGTCAAGAAAAATGTGCAAATTCAAATACTTGATAAGTTTAGTCGGGATTTGCTCGCGGGTGCGGTGGCAGACTAAATCCGCGAGATAGATCTGCAGGCTAGAACGGGAAACGCCGCCCCGGCGAGGGGGCGGCGCGAAGCAAAGTTGTTTTTTTCCGGCGCAGCGGTGGATCAGTCCAGCCGGGCCCGGATCACCCGTAGCATGTTTTCCCCGGCGACCTTGCGGATCTGTTCGGGCGTCAGCCCTGCCTCCAGCATGGCATGGGTGAGGGCGGCAAGTTCCGAGGTGTCGAAGGTGGTCTCGACCGAGCCGTCGAAATCCGACCCCAGCGCGACGTGATCCTCTCCCACGACCTCGATCCCGACCTTCACCGCGGCGGCGACGCCCGCAGGGCTGTCATCGCAGATCGCATCCTTCCAGTAGCCGATACCGATGACCCCGCCCTTCGCCGCGATCTCCCGCATCAGATCGTCCTGGAAATTCCGTTTGACGGGGCAGGCCTTGTGAATGCCGCCATGGGAGACGACCAGTGGAATATCGGTCATCTCAAGAACATCACGCGCCACCTGTGGACTGGAATGGGCGAGATCAAGGATCAGCCCCCGGTCCACCACGGCTTGTACAACCGAGCGTCCGAAATCTGTTAGCCCGGCATTGCTGGCGCCGTGCAGCGATCCGCCGAGCGCGTTGTCGAAAAAGTGCTGCAAGGCCACCAGCCGGTACCCGGCATCCTGCAAGCCCTGCAGGTTGTCGAGGTTTCCTTCCAGCGGATGCGCGCCTTCGATACCAAGAATCCCGCCGACCACGGCCTCGCCCGACAGTTTGCGTTCCAACAGCGCATCAAGGTCGGCTTCGGATTTGATGATATGCAGTTTGCCGTCCGACTTTTCTTCAAACCCGTGCAGTTTTTCCGCCTGATAGACGGCGCGTTCATACAGCGAGCCCCAGGTGCGCATGGGCCACATCTGTGCCACTGCCAAGAGGGTAATATTGTCCATCGCGTCGGTTTCATTGTGGTCATAGTTCTGACCGGCGGGGGATTTTGTTACGGCGGTGAAAACCTGCAAGGCCACGTTGCCTTCGATCAGGCGGGGGATGTCGACCTGACCCCGGTTGCCACGCTTTGTGAGGTCGCGTTTCCACAGCAGGGGATCGGCATGCAGATCGCCGATCAGCAGCGTCTTGTGCAGCTCGGCCGCCTCGGCGCTGACGGGGTAGGGATCGTGCTCGGCCACTACGTTGCGGCCATTTTCGATATAGCCCGGCACAAAGATCAGTACGCCGATCACCACAAGGATCAGCAGGACCACCAGCCGTCCCAGCCATTTTGCAAGTTTTCGCATTAAATACCCTCCCCAAAATCTGCTCAAAGAAACTGCTGGCAGGCTACTGCGGACAGGGCAGGGCGCAAGGAAAACGTCGGGGCAGCCGCCCGGCTTGCCCCGCGCGGTCTGGGCGCCTAGGCTGCGGGTCTTCGCATCAGGACGCGGGAGGGCGTGATATGGCAGGTGGATGGGCGCGCGACGGCGCGGTGAGCGAGCAGATCGAAGCCTCGATCAGCGATGAACTTGCGCGGATGAAAGCGCAGCAACAGCCCGTCGGCGAAAGTCTGACCCATTGCGCGGATTGTGAAGAAGAGATTCCCGAAAAACGCCGCCTGGCCCGCCCGGGTGTGAAGCTATGCATCGATTGTCAGGAAGAGCGCGACGGAGCAAAGGCGCAGCGCGGCGGCATCAACCGGCGCGGATCGAAGGACAGTCAGTTGAAGTAATCGCGGGGGCAGATGGCTGCTTTGAGCCCACACCTACCACAGGCATGTTCAAGAAACAGGCTTCTCAGAAAGCCTCCAGGGAGGGAAACGACGCTCATTTCCAGCATGAAACAGACACAGCTTATTCCCACTGGGATCATTTAGATGGGCCGTTCTCCATCTGAACGTTTGGTCTTTGGGTTCGCCTTTGAAGGCGATACCGCGTTCACACAATTCAGTGAACTTCTGATCCACATCATCGACCTCAAAGTAAATGACGGTGTTTCCCACAGCTATTTGACCTGATTGGTAGATCGAAAAGGTTGCCGAACCTGATGGCATTTCGAAACGAGCGTATTCGCCTCTTTCGGAAACGATCAGACGGAGTCCAAGTTTGGTGTAAAACTCGATACTCTCCTGAAAATCTTGCACTTCGATCAATACTTGATTTAAGTCCATGTCGACCACTCCGACTATCCAGAATCGCTTTTGTATCCAACTTAATGTCTCAAGTAAGGTTGAGGTAAAGGCGCAATGTCCGCTCACTCCGCACAGCGGACGATCAGGCGGGCGCTGGGCACCCGCCTGACGCGATGGATCAATCCTCCATAGCCTCCAGCTCGTCGATCATGCCGGAAATCATCGACAGGCCTTTGTCCCAGAACTTGGGATCCGAGGCATCAAGGCCGAAGGGCGCTAGAAGCTCCTTGTGGTGCTTGGAACCACCCGCTTTCAGCATGTCGAAATACTTCTCCTGGAAGCCTTCGGGGTTTTCCTCGTAGACCGAGTAGAGCGCGTTCACCAGCCCGTCGCCGAATGCATAGGCATAGACGTAGAAGGGCGAGTGGACGAAATGCGGGATATAGGCCCAGAAGGTTTCATAGCCTTCCATGAAATCAAAGGCTTCGCCCAAGGATTCAGCCTGCACCGACATCCAGAGCGCGTTAATGTCATCGGGCGTCAGTTCTCCGCCGCGGCGCGCCTCGTGCAGTTTGCACTCAAAATCATAAAAGGCGATCTGGCGCACGACCGTGTTGATCATGTCCTCGACCTTGCCCGCCAGCAGCACGCG
Organism: Pseudophaeobacter sp. A-200-2; assembly: GCF_041008815.1. NCBI lineage: Bacteria > Pseudomonadati > Pseudomonadota > Alphaproteobacteria > Rhodobacterales > Roseobacteraceae > Pseudophaeobacter > Pseudophaeobacter sp. A-200-2. The sequence continues at coordinate 147,034 of NZ_JAXGFU010000009.1, forward strand.
GCGTTCATTCTGGTCCTTGGCCTTTTCCAGCATCTTGCGGAAGGTCAGCATCTCGCCGAACACGGACGCGGTTTCCGCCAGGGTCAGCGGGGTGGAGGAGAGCATTTCGCCCTGACCGGCGGCCAGCACCTGATGCACGCCGTGACCCAGCTCATGCGCGAGGGTCATCACATCGCGCGGTTTGCCAAGGTAGTTCAGCATCACATAGGGGTGCACATCGGTGACGGTGGGGTGGGCAAAGGCGCCGGGGGCCTTGCCGGGTTTCACGCCCGCATCGATCCAGCCCTTGTTGAAGAAGGGATCGGCGATTTCGGCCATGCGCGGATCAAAGGCGCCGTAGGCTTCCATCACGATGTCGCGGGCCTCGTCCCAGCCGACGGTGCGGGAGACTTCCATCGGCAGCGGCGCGTTGCGGTCCCAGACCTCCATACGGTCAAGACCCAGCCATTTGCGCTTCAGCTCGTAATAGCGGTGCGACAGCTTGGGGTAGGCGGCCACGACGGCTTCGCGCAGGGCCTCGACAACTTCGGGTTCGACATCATTGGCCAGATGGCGGCCCATCTGCGCCGAGGGCATACCGCGCCAGCGGTCGACGATTTCCTTTTCCTTGGCTTGCGTGTTGTGGACGCGGGCAAAGATCTTGATGTTTTCGGCAAAGACCCGCGCCAGTTCGCGTGCCGCGGCTTCGCGTTTGCTGCGGTCTTGGTCGGTCAGGAAGTTCAGCGTGCCTTCGATGTTCATCTCTTCACCGTCTACGGTGAAGGTCAGACCGGCTATGGTTTCGTCAAACAACTTCTCCCAGGCGTCGCCGACCACGCCCACATCGTGCAGGAATTTTTCCAACTCATCCGACAGCTGGTACGGCTTCATCGCGCGGATGCGGCGGAAGACGGGTTCATAGCGTGCGAGATCCGCATTGGCGGCGAACAGCGCCTTCAGCTTGTCATCTTCGATGCGGTTGATCTCCAGCGTGAAGAAGACCAGCGGCGTGGTGAAGACGGTGACCTTTTCCTGGCAATCCGACAGGAACTTGGCGCGGTCTGCATCGGTGGTCAGCTGGTAATAACGCAGGCCCGCATAGGACATCAGGCGCCCGGCGATGGCGTTGATCTTTTCGTTGCGCAGCACGCAGTCCAGCAGACCCGCCGCATCAAGATCGGCCAGCTTGCCTTCGTAATCGGAGGCAAAGGCGCTGCATTCCTGCTCCAGCCAATCCAGATCGCGTGCCAGTTCGGGGGCGTCATCAGCGGTGTAAAGATCGGTCAGATCCCATTCGGGCAGATTGCCGAAGGCGTCAGAGCCTCCACCGGCATTGGCGTCACGAACGGGGAAAGGCAGTTGAAACATGGGGCCTCCTTGAAGCGTCATGTGAAAAGATGAGGCACAGCCGCGCCGTGCCATTCGATTGACATCTAAGCAGCGGCGCGGGGGATCACAAGCGATCAGCGGCGCCGCCCATCAGCCGGGGGCGTTCAGCCCCGGTATTGGTCAAAGAGGGCGCACATGCGGTCAAAGGTGTGCTGGCGGATGGCTGGACCTTCCATCACCACCTCGTGCTGGGCGCCCTGAACCAGATCCAGCTCGCCGCCGGGCCAGCGCTGCATGCGGTCCTTGATGGCGTCGGTGTTTACGATCTGCTCGTCGCTGCCGAGGAAGGTGATGCAGGGTAGCGCCGGAGAGGGGCGCTGGGCCAGGGCGGCGCATTCCTGCAGTCCTTCGCTCAGCCAATGTACGGTTGGCCCGCCCAGTGTCAGATCCGGCTGGGCCTCCAGCTGTTCCTGCATGAACCGGTACATATCCGCGTCATTGGTCAGAGTGTTGCCTTCGTAGGGGGCGGATTGCACGTAATGCCCCTTGGTCGTGGTGGGCGCGCGCATTGCGCTGAAACCCAGATGTGGCGCCAAAGCGCCTAAGATGCGTGCGACGGGGCGCATGGCGGCGGGGATCTGGATCCCCCACATTGGCCCGGTGAAGGCGCAGGTCTTGACCGGCAACCCTTCGATCAGGGCGCGCAGCCCGATGGCGCCGCCCATGGAGTGAGCCAGCAGGAACCAGGGCTTCGGCAGGTCAAGCTGCTGCGCCAGTTGCACCACGGCGGCGACGTCCTGCTGAAAGTCGGGGAAATGCTGAACATGGCCAAGACGCCGGTCGTCCAGCATCCGGTCGGCCAGCCCCTGTCCGCGCCAGTCCACGGCCAGCGTCGCAAAGCCGCGCCGACCCAGATCGATGGCTGCAGGGCCGTATTTTTCGATATATTCGGTGCGTCCGGGAAAGATCAGCACCGTGCCCTTGATCGCCTCGCGCGGCAGACCGTCGGGCAGCCAATGGCCCACGCGGATGCGCAGGCCATCTTTGGTGGTCACCCAATGGGCTTCTCCCCCTTCCGGACCATCGGCGATATCGCGAAAATACGGGGCAGGGGTCAGATCCATAGGGCGGGTCTCCATCATTCAGGTCGGTGTGGTCAGGCGAGGGCCGAGGCCAGTTTCATCGCAGTGCCCATGTCGCCGTCAACGCTCAGTTTGCCGGTCATGAAGGCGCTGGTGGGGTTAAGTTCACCGGACAGGATCGCCTCAAAGGTTTCGGCATCGGCGGACATGGTGACATCGGTTTCTTCGTCGCTGATCCGTGCACCGTCGCTGTCCAGCACGATCGCGCCCATGTCTTCGATCTGGAACTTGGCGCTGCCGTCAAAACCGGCGGCATCTAGTTTTTCATTCAGGGCTGCGGCGGCTTGTGTCAGGGTGTCGCTCATCGGGTCTTCCTCGCTCATTTGCAGGGGCATCGCACTTTTATGTGAAGCTTTCGTCTACGGCACTGGAAAATGCGATGCACGGGGTTACACTGAGGGTCATCATGGTTGCAAATGTTCCGAACCTCAAAGCTATCGTGGCGGCAACGGCGCTGACAGTCACGTTTTCCCTGCCTTCGGCGGTTCTGGCACAGGTCGGAACCGGTGCCCCGGATGAGGCGACGCTACTGGCAGAGCTGTCGGTGGCGGATCCCACCGATGCCGCTGCCATCGATCGTGAGCTGCAGGCGCTGTGGCGCAAAAGCGGCTCGCCTGCGATGGATCTGCTGCTGACGCGCGGCGTCCGGGCGCTGGAGCGGGGCGACACGCAAGAGGCAATCGAGCATCTGACCGCGCTGACCGATCACGCGCCGGGATTCGCGCGTGGCTGGTACGAGCGGGCGCGCGCCTATTTCGTCATCGGCCTTTATGGTCCCTCGGTGGCGGATCTGGAGCATGCCCTGGCGCTGAACCCCAATAATTACGATGCGATCTACGCGCTGGGCACCATCTTTGAACAGTTCCGCGACCCCCAGAACGCCTATGCCGCCTATTTGCGCGCCAAGGCTATACATCCGACGCATCAGGAAGTAACCAAGGCGCTCGACCGATTGGCGCCCTTGGTCGAGGGCAAGGAACTCTAGGCCCCGACCGGGGCAGGGGCGGTGCTATGGCAAACGCATCACGGGTGACGGCGGTCCTGGGACCGACCAACACCGGCAAAACCCATTACGCAATCGACAGGATGCTGGGGTATCGGACGGGGATCATGGGATTCCCGCTGCGGCTGCTTGCGCGCGAGGTCTATGACAAGATCGTCGCGGCGCGCGGCCCCTCTGTGGTGGCGCTGCTGACCGGTGAAGAGCGGATCGTGCCGCCGCGCGCGCAATACTGGATTTGCACCGTTGAGGCGATGCCAGAGGGGATGGGCTGTGACTTCCTCGCCATCGACGAAATCCAGCTTTGCGCCGATCCGGAACGAGGCCATGTCTTTACCGACCGGCTGCTGCGGGCGCGGGGCACCCATGAGACGCTGTTTCTGGGCGCCGACACCATGCGCGGGCCGATTCAGGCGCTGGTGCCGGGGGTGGAGTTCGTGCGCCGCGAACGGATGTCCGATCTGGTCTATGCCGGATCGAAGAAAATCAGCCGGATGCCGCCGCGCACCGCTATTGTCGGATTCTCGGTCGATAACGTTTATGCAATCGCCGAGCTGATCCGCCGTCAAAAGGGCGGCGCCGCGGTGGTGATGGGGGCGCTGTCCCCGCGCACCCGTAACGCGCAGGTGGCGCTCTATCAGAATGGAGAGGTCGACTACCTGGTGGCTACCGATGCCATCGGCATGGGGCTGAACCTTGATATCGACCATGTCGCCTTTGCCTCGACCTCCAAATTCGATGGCCGCCGCATGCGGCCGCTGGCAGCAAACGAGCTGGCCCAGATCGCAGGCCGCGCCGGGCGCGGGATGAGCCACGGTTCCTTCGGGGTGACCGGCGATGCCCGCCCGCTGGATGAAGGCACGGCGCAGGCGATCATGGAGCACCGTTTCACGCCGCTGAAAAAGCTGAACTGGCGCTCCTCCGCGCTGCAATTCGGTACTGTCGAGGCGCTGATCCGCTCGCTTGAGGCAGCGCCGCAGGATGAATTCCTGATGAAGGCGCGCGAGGCCGATGACCTTGGCGCGCTGAAAGCATTGTCGCAGGATCCCGATATTCTGGCCCGGACCACCAATGCGCCTTCGGTGCGGCTGTTGTGGGATGTCTGCCGAATTCCCGATTTCCGTGGTATAAGCCATGCCGAACATGCGTCGCTGTTGCGGGGGATCTTCAATCACCTGCATGGCGGCGGCGTCGTGCCCGACGATTGGCTGGCCCGGCAGATAAAGCGGATCGACCGGACGGACGGAAATATCGATGCCTTGTCCAAACGGTTGGCATTTATCCGCACATGGACCTATGTGGCACAAAGGAAAGGCTGGCTGCGTGACGAAATCCATTGGCGGAATGAGACTCGCGCTGTAGAAGACAGGTTGTCGGACGCATTGCACGAACGTCTGACTGAAAAATTTGTGGACCGGCGCACATCCGTGCTCTTGCGCCGGCTCAAGCAGAAGGAGGCCCTTTTGGCCGAAGTGAATGACAAGGGTGAAGTGACCGTCGAAGGCGAATTCGTCGGACGGCTCGAAGGGTTCCGGTTCTCGCCTGACAAGGGCGCAGAAGGTGCTGAAGCGAAGGCGTTGAAATCCGCGTCTTTGCAGGCACTCGCTCCGCATTTTCATCTGCGGGCAGACCGGTTCTACAATGCGCCCGATACCGAAATTGATTTTACCGAACAGGGTGGCCTCATGTGGGGCGATAGCGCCATCGGCAAATTGGTCGCCGGTGCAGATCCGCTGACCCCTGGCGTGCAGGTCTTTGTCGACGATGCAGCCGGGACCGAGGTTGCGCAAAAGGTCGAACGCCGCCTGCAGCATTTCATCTCCCGCAAGGTCCAGTCGCTGTTTGAACCACTGCTGAACCTGCAAAAGGACGAGGAACTGAACGGGCTGGCCCGTGGTTTTGCCTTCCGCATGGTCGAGGCGCTGGGACTGCTGCCCCGCCACACCGTCGCGCAGGAGGTCAAGGATCTGGACCAGGACGCCCGTGGCGCGCTGCGCAAGCACGGTGTGCGGTTCGGTCAGTTCACCATCTTCATGCCGCTGCTGCTGAAACCGGCGCCGACGCGTCTGCGTCTGGTGCTGTGGTCGCTGGCAAACGGGCTGCAGGACTTCCCCGAGGCACCGCCGCCGGGTCTGGTGACCGTGCCCGCGCTGAAAGACGCACCGCAGGGCTATGACACCATGTCCGGCTACCGCGAAGCGGGCGAGCGGATGATCCGCATCGATATGCTGGAACGGCTGGCCGACATGCTGCGCGCCGAAGACAGCCGCGGTGGTTTCGAAGCCAAGCCCGACATGCTGTCGATCACCGGCATGACGCTGGAGCAATTCGCGGACCTGATGCAGGGCCTTGGCTATCGCGCCGAAAAGGGTGAACGCGAAAAGGTCAAACCGGCGGATGCAGTTGTCGCTGAAACCGGCACGCCCGCGGCGGGCCAGCCTGTCATGGATGCCGCAGCGGACGCGGAAAACACCCCGGCCGCTGCGCCTGCGGGTGAGGGCGATGCGCCTGCCGCAGATGTGGTGCCTGAAGCCGCCGCCATCGCCGACGAAGGTGTGGCGCCGGGTGCGGAAACCGGTTCGGATGCTACAGCGGAAGAACCCGTGCCTGAGGTCGCCGAGAATGAAACCCCGGTGGGTGAAGCGGCAGACGCCTCTGTTGAGGCGCCTGAAGTCGAGATCTTCTATACTTTCACCTGGGGCGGTCGTGCCCGTCAGGGCGGCAACCGCGGTCAGCGCCGTGGCCAGCAAGGTCAGGACGCCCGTGGCAATGCCGGTGGCGGCAAGGGCAAACCCCGCGGTGCCAAAGGCGGCGCTGGTGGCGGCAAACCCGGTGGCAAGAAAGGCGGACGTCCTCAGCAGCAGGGCGGCAAGACCTATTCTGCCCGCCCGCCGAAGAAAGAAAAGAAGATCGATCCCGACAACCCCTTCGCCGCGGCGCTGATGGGGCTGAAACAGGGCGACTGATCCGGCCATGCAGGAGGGCGCGGCAAAGATCCGTATCGATAAATGGCTGTGGCATGCGCGGTTTTTCAAAACCCGCAGCCTGGCCGCGAAACAGGTCAGCGCCGGTCACGTCCGCCTGAATGCCGACAAGATCTCGAAACCGGCTCAGAACGTCACCCTGGGTGACGTTCTGACCTTTCCGCAGGGGCGGCAGATTCGGGTTGTCCGTGTCGAAGCCATCGGCGAACGGCGCGGACCGGCGCCTGAAGCACAAACCCTGTATTTCGACATGACCGAAAAACAGGAAAGCGTTCCGGCCAATCCGCGCTTTGAGGGAAAGGGCCGCCCTGATAAGAAATCTCGCAGGGCGCTTGATCTTACCCGCAGGGGCGACATCCATTGACATCTTGAAGATGGCGCCGCTCTGGATTAGCTAGACGCCAAACAGAAAACGGGACCTGGCACTATGACCTATGTCGTTACGGAAAACTGCATCGCCTGCAAATACACCGATTGTGTTGAGGTCTGCCCTGTAGACTGTTTCTACGAAGGCGAGAACACGCTAGTCATCCACCCGGATGAATGCATTGACTGCGGTGTCTGTGAACCAGAATGCCCCGCCGACGCGATCCGCCCAGATACCGAGCCGGACATGGACAAATGGGTCGAGTTCAACCGCAAGTATTCCGAGATGTGGCCGGTGATCGTCTCCAAGAAAGACCCGATGCCCGGCGCAGAAGACCGCGACGGTGAAGAGGGCAAGATGGAGAAATACTTCTCCGAAGCTCCTGGCGAGGGCGGCTGAGCAGCTGAGCTCTGCCAGTTGATCCTCCAGTTTTCACGCGATTCGCGGGCTTTTGCCTCATTTGGGTGTGGCAGCGTGTGAAACGCATAGATTAGGTCCGAATCGCCTATAACACGCAGGTGTTTGCCCGGCGTTGTAAGGGTGCCTTCCGAATACCCCGATTTTGTGGTATGATCTGTCTCTGAGATGAACAGAACACGAGATGTTGCCCGACTGTTTGAATGCCCATTCATGCATTACGGGCAGATTTTCTGCGACTATCGCGTGGCGCGCGGATCACTGTAAGTGAGCCGGTGACCACTCTTTGTCGTTGTCGTGCCGGAACATGCATCCGGCTTATTGCGAGGAAAGACCTGTATGACAAAATCGAAGAAGCTCGAATTCCGCCCCAATGAGTATGTGGTTTACCCGGCGCATGGTGTCGGCCAGATCATCTCGATCGAGGAGCAGGAAGTGGCCGGCTTTGCGCTGGAGCTTTTCGTAATCACCTTTGAAAAGGACAAGATGACCCTGCGGGTGCCGACCAACAAGGCGGTCGAAGTGGGCATGCGCTCGCTCAGCTCTCCCGATGTGATCAACCAGGCCATGAAGACCCTCAAGGGCAAGGCCAAGGTCAAGCGGGCCATGTGGTCCCGCCGCGCGCAGGAATACGAACAGAAGATCAACTCCGGCGATCTGATCGCCATCGCCGAAGTGGTCCGCGACCTGCACCGCACCGACGATCAGCGCGAGCAAAGCTATTCCGAGCGTCAGCTGTACGAGGCGGCGCTGGAGCGTCTGACCCGCGAAGTGGCTGCCGTTGCCGATGGTGACGAAATCTCGGCCGCCAAACAGGTGGATGAGGTTCTGACCTCACGCGCTGCTGCGGCCTGAGGCTGCCGGAAACAGCCGGACACCGAAAGACACATGCAAAAACAAAGGGCCGCGCCGGGTTGCGCGGCCCTTTGTTTTTCCGGATGTTCTGTTGAGCCGGGATTGGGGTAGAGCAGGGGCACAGCGGGCATGCAGAACCTGAAGAAACGCATCAACACCCTTTACGAGGGCGCCTCGCCCGGTGCGGTGCGGTTCCGCTATGGCATCATTATCTTTGATGCGCTGTCGATCCTGTTCTTCATTGCCACGGCGCATGTCGATCATGGCCCGATGCTGATCGCGATCAGCCAGTTGCTGGGCGTTATCATCGGGCTGGATCTGGCGGCGCGGCTGTGGATCGCCCGTAACCGCAAGGCCTTCCTGTGGCAGATCTATACGCTGGCCGATGTGACGGTGATCGTGACCCTGCTGCTGGATCCGTTGTTCTCCGGCAGCCTGGCTTTTTTGCGGATCCTGCGGGCGCTGCGGCTTATCCATTCCTACCATCTGCTCCGAGACCTGCGCCGCGACAGCGAATTCTTCCGCCGTAACGAGGATGCGCTTCTGGCCGGGGTCAACCTCTTCGTGTTCATCTTTGCCACCGCCATGGCGGTGCTGATCTTCTTTATCGATGAGACCCAGACCCAGTCGCCCTATGTGGATGCGCTCTATTTCACCGTTGCGACGCTGACCACCACCGGGTTTGGCGATATCACCATGGCCTCTCCGGCGGGCAAGATGTTTTCGGTTTTTGTCATGGTGGTCGGGGTGGCGCTGTTCGTGCGGCTGGCGCAGGCGATCTTTCAGCCGCAGAAGGTGCGTTATACCTGTCCTACCTGTGGCCTGACGCGGCACGATATCGACGCGGTCCATTGCAAGCATTGCGGCGAACAGCTGAAGATCCTGACCACTGGCGTCGAGTGACCCCTCAGAGCGCCAGCAAGACCAGCAGGCCCGTAAGCTCGCACAGTTGCTGGGTCGCGCCCAGAATATCGCCGGTCTGACCGCCGATCTTGGCCCGCGACAGCGCGCCAAGACCTGCCGTGACCAGCGCCATGATCACGGCCACGGCCAAGAGCTGCGACAAGGCGATGAATGGCAGCGCCAGACCCAGTGCCAGAACCCCGCCCAGCACAACGGGCAGGGCGCGGGGGCGTCCGACGCTGCGGGACAGGCCATCGGCGCGCGCATGGGGCAGGGCGTACATCAGAACTGGCATGGCAGCCCGGCTGAGCATGGCCAGCGCCAGCAGCGGCCAGAGGCCTGCGGTCTCCAAAAGGGCGGCCAGCGCCACCCAGCGCAGCCCCAGCCCGAGGACCAGCGCCAGCACCCCATAGGTTCCGATCTGGCTGTCCTTCATGATCTCCAGCCGACGCGCAGGCTCGAACCCGCCCCACAGCCCATCGGCGGTGTCGGCTAGGCCATCCTCGTGCATGGCGCCGGTCAGCAGGATCTGCACCGCCAAGGCCAGTCCGGCGGCAACCAACGGCGGCAGGCCAAGCGTGAGGGCCAGGCTGGCCGCAATCGCGGCGGGCAATGCGACGGTCACGCCCACCAGCGGAAAGGCCCAGACCGCTGCCGATTGCCGTTTGAACGTCTCTGCCGACAGGTGCGGCAGGGGCAGGCGGGTCAGCAGAACCAGCGCCAGGGGAATGTCGGCTGCGCGGATGTCGGTTTTTCGCATTTGCGGGCCTCTTGCGGGACTTGCAGCGGGGGGGCGAGCGGTTAAACAGGTGCCCAATCGCTTTACCCGCGTCCCGTAACCCTATGCAACGAGGCTGATCCATGCTGCCCCAGATATCTTCTCTTGATGACTTTCGTGCCCAGCTTGGTGCGGCACCGGCAGCAGATGCCTCCGCAACGCAGGGCGCCGAGGCGCGCAATGGGCAGCTGACCAAACCACCCGGGGCACTGGGTCGGCTGGAGGACCTCGCGATCTGGTATGCGGGCTGGCGCGGCAGCGACCGACCAGCCATTACCGCGCCGCAGGTGATCGTCTTTGCCGGTAATCACGGCGTGACGGCGCAGGGTGTGTCGGCCTTTCCGGCCGAGGTGACCGCCCAGATGGTTCTGAATTTCGAACATGGCGGGGCGGCGATCAATCAGCTCGCCGAATTCGCCGGCGCGCGCATGGATGTGCATGCGCTGGACCTTGACCGGCCAACGCAGGATTTCACCAAGGCCCCCGCGATGAGCGAGGCTGAGCTGCTCAGCGCCTTGCAGGCAGGTTGGGAGGCGGTGGACCCCACGGCGGATCTGCTGGTGGTGGGCGAAATGGGCATCGGCAACACCACCGCCGCGGCGGCCCTGTCCTGCGCGTTGTTCGGCGGCGCTGCAGCCGACTGGACCGGGCGTGGCACCGGCGTCGATGATGCCGGGTTGGCCAACAAGAGCCGGGTGGTGGCCGAGGGCGTCGCCCTGCATGGTCCCCAGATCAAGGATGGTCTGGATGCGCTGGCATGTCTTGGCGGGCGTGAGATTGCCGCCATGGCCGGTGCCATCGCGGCGGCCCGGATGCTGCGCATTCCGGTGATCCTGGATGGCTATATCTGCTGTTCCGCAGCAGCCTGCCTGCTGAAAACGCATGAGGGCGCGCTCGATCACGCGGTGGCGGGTCACAAGGGTGCAGAGGCGGCGCATGTGATGCTGCTAGACAAGCTGGGCAAGGAGCCGCTGCTGACCTTGGGACTGCGCCTTGGCGAAGGCTCTGGTGCGGCTCTGGCGATTCAGATCCTGAAGGGCGCAATCGCCTGCCACAGCGGTATGGCAACCTTTGCCGAGGCGGGCGTTACCGACGGCTAATGGCCCATCAGCCGGGCGATCTGGCCGGGATCAGGAGGACTTTTGGTCCTTCTGCTCGGCCAGTTCCAAGAGGGCCGTCTCCAGATCCTTTTCCAGCTCGCGCGCACGGGCGATATAGGCCTTGTTTTCACTGGCCGGAGTGCCGGGGATCCAGTGCTTGGCCAGTTCGCGGATGGTCAGGCGGTCATGGGCATAGAAGGTCTGTTCGGCCTGCGCGGCCTCATATTCGCTGAGGCCGATCCGCTCCAGCACGTAACGCCCGGCACGCAGGGAGCTATCGAACATTTCCCGCACGATGTCATTGGCACCGGCTTGATACAGATCGAAAACGTGATGCCGGTCATAGGCCCGGGCGATGATGTGGATATTGGGGTAGTTGCGCCGCACATAGTCCACCAGTTTCACGGTGTTCTCCGGATCATCCAGCGCCACCACAAGGATCTTGGCCTTCGCAATGCCGGCGGCCTTCAGCAGCTCGGGTCGGGTCGGATCGCCAAGAAAGCTTTTGACGCCGAAACGGCGCATCAGTTGAACGGCTTCCATGTCGTTGTCGAGCAGCACCGTCTTGAAGCCGCTGGCGCGGACCAGCCGGTTGACGATTTGGCCAAATCGGCCGATGCCGGCAATGATCACGGGGCCTTCCTCGTCGATTTTATCCGGGGCATGCTCCACCCGCGCCTCGCCCAACCGTTTGGACAACAGGTCATAGGCAATGAACAGCAGCGGCGTGATCAGCATCGACAGGGCGATGATCAGTAACAGTTTTTCCGACAGGGCGGGTGGGATAACGTTGAGCTGCCGGGAAAAGGCAAGCAGCACGAAGCCGAATTCACCTGCCTGCGCCAACCCCAGCGTGAACAGCCAATGCGCCCGGCGGCGCAGGCCGAAGGCGCGGCCGACGAAATAGAGCACCAGCCCCTTGGCGACGATCACCAGCAACGCGAGGCCGATCAGATCGCCGGGGCTGGCGAGGAACAGGCGGTAGTTGATCCCGGCGCCCACGGTGATGAAGAACAACCCCAGAAGCAGCCCTTTGAAAGGGTTGAGGTCGCTTTCCAGCTCGTGCCGGAACTCGGAGTTGGCCAGAACCACACCGGCCAGAAAGGCACCAAGCGCAGGGGACAGGCCGACCAGCGTCATCAGGAAGGAGATTCCGACCACGATCAGCAGCGCCAGCGCGGTATACATTTCCCGCAGGTTGGAGGCATGAATGAAGCGGAACAGCGGGCGGGTCAGATAGATCCCGGCCAGGATGATAAAGGCAACAGCGGCAATGGTGATCAGGGTCACGGCCCAGCCGGGCATGCCTTCGACCAGAGACAGCGAGCCATGCCCACCGTTGTGACCGGCCTCGGCGGCGCGCTGGATCGACCCGTCGGAGCCGATTTGCGGGCCACCGGTGGTCGCCAGCAGCGGTAGGAAAGCAAGGATCGGAATGACGGCGATATCCTGCGTCAGCAGCACCGAGAAGCTGGCCCGCCCGCCGCCGGTCTGCATCAGGCCCTTTTCTGACAGGGTCTGCAGCACGATCGCGGTCGAAGAAAGCGATAGCGCGAGGCCGATTGCAAGGCTCACCTGCCAAGGCTCCCCGGCGGCCATGGCAGCGCCCATCAGGGCCAGGGTACTGAACAGGACTTGCAAACCGCCAAGACCCAATAGCTTATGCCGCATGGCCCAGAGTGCCCGCGGCTCAAGCTCCAGGCCGATCAGGAACAGCATCATCACGACGCCAAATTCGGCAAAATGCTGCAGGTCCTGGGTTTCAGAGCCGACAAAGCCGAAGACTGGTCCGATTAGGATGCCGGCTGCAAGATATCCCAGCACCGAACCGAGCCCCAAGCGCGCTGCGATGGGGACCGCGATGACGGCGGCGGCGAGGTAAATCGAGGCTTGGTAGAGAAACGCGTCCATGCCGAAGGTATGGCAAGCGACAGCCGCCTTGGCAACGGGTTAGGGCGACTTGGGGATGTAGGCCGGGCCTATTGCGCCTGTTCCGCGACAGGCCCGGGCATGGTGTTATTTCTCGTGGATGCGGATGTCGCCGGACAGTTTCTCGATCCGCTCCAGCCGCTCGGAAATCCGGCGCTGGAAGACGCCAAGCTGGTCGATGATGTCCGACAGGGTTTCGCCCGATTCCGGGAGGCGCGCGCTTTCGATCTTACACAGCACCCGGGTCGAGCTGAGGCCAAGGAACTGGCGGTGCATGACCTGGCAGGCGTGCATGATTCTGTCTGCTTCGCGGTTGACGTCTTCCTGGCCGACGCGTTTGCGGTCCAGCTGGTCATTCACGATCTGCTTCAGAACGGCGCGTTCATGCGCCATATCGATCTCGCCCAGGGCGCGGCGTTCCATGCTCAGCTGTTGGTCGCACTCCTGCAGCATGCGGGTGATGCATTGCACCATCAGGCTGGTGTTGACGGTGGATTTGATGGTGGCAAAGGTGCTGTTTTCGCCCATCACATGGGCGGCGAACCAATCGGACATCTCTCGCGACATGGAACCGTAGTTCTGGGACAGGACGGTGACTGGACCGCCGGCGGGCTCGATACGCGATGCGATGACCCGCAGATTGTGGGGGATCGTGTGCATAGCGTCGAAATCCTTGACCAGACCCTCGGTCTGATCAACCAGGACCTGGGCGTTGTCGAGCATTCGGGCAAGCGCCAGCAGCGTTTCGTCCACCGGGTTCCCGAGGGCCGCATCGCGGGCCTTGAATTCCTCGCACAGAGCATGGGCTGCGAATTGATCGTAGTCTTCAAACCCTTTGCTGCGCACCCATTCCATCATGATTTCGGCGCTTTCGTCGGGGGAGAGGCCTTCCTGCTCTTCCGCCAGGCGCATCGTCTCGTAGATGGTCTGCACCTCCTCAAAGACCGGGCTGGTCGGCTTGATCCGGGCGGAGAGATAGCCATCCTTGTGAGGCACCACGACGGCGAAGACCCAATAGTACAGGCCGTCCTTGGCCAGGTTCTTGACGTAGGCGCCGATGGTTTTGTCGGCCTTGATGGTGTCCCAGAACAGCTTGAACACGCCACGTGGCATATCCGGGTGGCGGATCACCTTGTGCGGTGCGCCGATCAGTTCAGGCCAATCGTAATCGGCAACCCGCCGGAAAATATAGTTTCCGGCCTCAATAACTCCGCGCTTATCGGTGCGAGAGAAAAACACTTCGTTCAATTTGAACGGGGCTTCTCCGCTGGACGGGCGGGTTTCAATACGGCGGTCGACAAATGACATTAGGTGTTCCCAGCTTTAGGCATGCGCAATGCATCTTTAGCGTGAGAATCTTCCCGTATCGTTAAGTCGGCAGGGGCGCATCGCGTTTTAACTGCGCCATTACGATCTGGCTTTGCACCCGCGCAACGGCTGGGTGTGTCAGCAGAACATCGTGGATCAGCGTGTTCAGCGCCTCAAGGTCGCGGCAATAGACCCTCAGCAGGTAGTCGGCCTCGCCGGTCATGGTCCAGGCTGAAGTGATTTCGGCTCGGGTGCTGACCAGCCGGGCAAAGCTGGCCGATTGTTCAGGGCCGTGGCTGCCCAGATGCACCTGTACAAATCCTTGCACCGCCAGCCCCAGTTTCGCCGCATCCAGCCGCGCCGCGTAACCCTGGATATACCCTTCGGCCTCCAGCCTTTGCCGCCGCCGTCCGGCCTGACTGGGTGACAGGTTCAAAAGCTCCCCCAGCTCCTGTGCCGTGAGGTGGGCGTTCTTCTGCAACGCGGCCAGAAGGCGGGTGTCGGTAGAATCGAGCATATGCGTGGTATTCCCGAAAAGACTGGAAAGTATGCGGAAAGTGCGCATGAAATCCTAGCAGAAAGCCAATGAATGCGCAAACACTGCGTATCGAACGCGCTATCTTTATGGCAGAATTGAAACGCGCAATCAGGAGGAGCACCCATGGGTCCGTTCCCGCACAATGCCCCGAAATCCGTCATCAGCGAAGAGAACCCCGCAGGCACCGATGGTTTTGAATTCGTCGAATTCGCCAGTCCGGAGCCGCAGGAGCTGCGCGACCTTTTCACCAAGATGGGCTACGAGCTGGTGGGCCGCCACAAGACCAAGCCGGGGATCGAACTGTGGCAGCAGGGCGATATCACCTATATCCTGAACGCCGAAAAGGGCAGCTTTGCCGAGAAGTTCGTCGAAGAGCACGGCCCCTGCGCCCCTTCGATGGGCTGGCGGGTTGTGGATGCGCAAAAGGCATTTGATCACGCTGTTGCCAAGGGCGCCGAGCCTTATGAAGGCGATGACAAGACCATGGATGTGCCCGCGATCAAGGGCATCGGCGGCTCGCTGATCTACTTCATCGACCAGTACTATGAGACCTCGCCCTACAACGAGGAATTCGAGTGGCTGAAACAATCCAAGCCGCGCGGCGTGGGGTTCTATTACCTCGATCACCTGACCCACAATGTCTACAAGGGCAACATGGACAAGTGGTTCAAGTTCTACGGCGAGTTGTTCAACTTCAAGGAAATCCGCTTTTTCGACATCGAAGGCAAATTCACCGGTCTTCTGAGCCGCGCGCTGACCTCGCCTTGCGGCCGTATCCGTATCCCGATCAACGAGGATCGTGGCGAGACCGGCCAGATCGTCGCCTACCTGAAAAAGTACAAGGGCGAAGGCATCCAGCACATCGCCGTGGGCACCGAGAATATCTACGACTCCACCGACGAGATTTCCGAGCGCGGCATCAACTTCATGCCGGCCCCGCCGGAAACCTACTATGACCTCAGCCATGACCGCGTCGTGGGCCACGAAGAGCCGATCGAGCGCATGAAGAAACACGGTATCCTGATCGACGGCGAAGGCGTCGTGGATGGCGGTGAGACCAAGATCCTGCTGCAGATCTTCTCCAAGACTGTGATCGGCCCGATCTTCTTCGAATTCATCCAGCGCAAGGGCGACGATGGCTTTGGCGAGGGCAACTTCAAGGCGCTGTTCGAATCCATCGAGCAGGAGCAGATCAACAACGGTGAAATCCAGGCCGCCGAGTAATCCGGCGCGGATCCGGGGCTGCCTTTGGCGGTCTCGCGGTCTGGTCTGATTGTGTAAAGAGTGATTGGACCGGCTCCTGTTTGGGAGCCGGTTTTTTCATGTCGGTAGCGCATGTGAATGTGCGGTAGAGGACATGATGCCAGGTGGTCAGCGCAACACTGGCTCTTGCATGCCTTCGTGAGGATTTTGTGGGGGGCAGGGAGGAACGGCGGAAAGAACCGGCTGCAGGTCAGTATTACTCGGGCATTTCCAGCGTGTGGTTGCGGCCGCTTTTCTGGTATTGCAGCCGGGCATCGCCGATGGCGACGACACGGCCACCATCCAAACGGTCGCCGACTTGGACCTTGCGATAGCGGCCACTCGGCAGGCGCACCAGTGCGCGACGGTCGGCAGAGGTGCCATAGACGCCGATCAGGTTCAGGCGGCGCAGGTTGATCGCATTGGTGATGGTGGCCTGCCGCGACACCGAGGCCGAGCTGGGCAGGCGCGGGGTAACGGTGGCAGGCACGGCTGCGGCGGTGGCCACGGCTGTTGTACTGCGCTGAGCTCGGTCAACAATGTTGGAGAAATTCGTCGGCCGCGCCCGCGGGGTGACAGAGGTGGCAACAGCCAGTGCGGTGGCAGGCTGGCTTTCCTGTTCTTCGGTCTTCAGTGAGGCCGGGCGGATGCGCGGGCGCAGGCTGGCCAGCTCGGCGCGGCTGCGCCCGCCCAGCTGTGCCCGTTCCACCTGTTCGGTGAGGTCGGCAGGCCGGGCACGCGGGCGCAGTTGCGACAGGGCTTCAAGCCGGGCCGCTTCGGCCTCTGCGGCGGCTGCCGCCTCGGCCACGGCGGGGTCGATACGTTCCGGTGTAGGCGGTGGCACGACCGGCGGGCGGCCCAGGAAAACCATCACGCCGTCGGGGTTCACGGTGCCTTCGGGCGTGGCTTCGACGAGCCCGCGCCGGTCCAGCGCGATGGCACTGCCTGCGGCAGCGGGAGAGCTGACGACATCCGGGGCGTCATCGGTGCTCGCATCCGGTTGCGGTGGCAGGGCGACGGCGTCCTGCGACAGGTCGGTATCGTCGATCGAGGCGACGTAGATACCGTCGAGATCTACCACCGCCGGGACCTGCGCGATTTCGGGCACCGCCTGCCAGATGCCGGTGGCGGCATATTGCGCGGCCTGCTCCAAGGCGTGGTCTTCGGCGCTGATAGCTTCAGGCTCTGTATCGGTCGCGGTGTCATCCAGCACACCATCGGCGATGGCTTCGGGGTCAAGCCGTGCGGTCTCGATATCGGCTTGATCCTGCGCATCTGCGGTACCGGGGGTGTCCTCGGTGTCGGGAAGGAAGGTCACACCCGGGTCCGGCTGGTCCGGCAGGGCGCTGACCTGCGGCGCAATGGGCCGGTCTTCGGTGTCTGCCGTCAATACATCTGCCGATGTGGTTTCAGCAGGCTCCGCGGAGGCCAGCGGCACAGAAGGTGCTTCGTCCGGGATCTCTGGCACTGTGGTTTCTGCCGGAGTTGCATCGCCTGGCTGCGGTGCCTCTGGTTCCGCTGCCGGTTCCGGCGTGCTGCCCCGCAGGGGGGTATCCTCGGCAGCGGGCTGATCCGAGAACCGGCCAAACAATCCGCCCGGGGACACATAGGCGAGCGCGGCGACGGTCACCATGAAAACCACCAAGAGGACCGTCAGGACCAGTCCCATGTTGCGCGGTTTTGTCGGGGTGCGGCTTGGTGCCGGTTTTCCGAATCCGGCTTTCTGTCCCAACAGGCGGGCCAGCAAACCCGGAACTGCGCTCTCGCCTTTGCCGCTTTGCGGCTGGCCTGGCGGTGGCGTGATCGGGGTTGCAGGCGCTGCGCTGGCAGAGTCGGGCTGTTTCTTAGAGACCGGAGCGGCAGGCCCCTCGGGGGCACCGGTTTTCTGCGGTCCCTGACCCCCTTTCTGAGCGGTGATCTTGTGATCGGCCACCGGCGTCGGTGCTGCGCGGGTGGCGCCAGCGAGGGCAGGGGCCGCAGCGCCGCTGTCGGCCTTCCGGCGCCGGGTGCTGAAACCCATGGCCGGTCCCTGATCTTCGCCGGGGCCTTCCTCTGCTGCGCCCTCGGCGCCAGCCTTCGCAGAGATTTCGATCTGCGGGGACTTATCCCCGGCAGTCTTGTCCTCGGGGCGTAGAGGCTGGGCCTCGGTCTTGCCATCATCGGTCGTTTCCGCCTGCGTATCAGCAACGGAAACAGCGTCTTTGTCGGCGCCTTGGTCAGGGACACCCGGTTTTGCGGCTGGATTTTCCTCAACAGTCTCCGGGGCCGGTTCCTGAGATTCATCCGGCGCGCCTGCTGCGGGCGCTGCTTTGTCGGCGAGAACTGGGGTCGCCTCGGCGGGGGCCTCGGTTTCTTTTCCGGCAGGCTCGCCAATCTTCTTGGCCTGCGGCGCGCTCTTTTCGGCGGCTTTGGGCGCACGCGGAATGACCGGCCCGATGTCGACAACCGCGATGCCATCCGGCTCAATCGGGGCGTCTCCGATCGCGGTGGATGCGCCAAAGAACGGCTCCCCGAGAAAATCCATATCGCCGGGTACGGCTACGAAACTGGCCGGGATGAACCCGTGTTCCAGAGCGAAGCCTTCGGCTTCCTCCAGGGTTTCGCGGGCGACGGCTGCCACATGGGTCAGCGGCCCGTCTTCGGAGATATCAAAGGACAGATCCGCCACAGCGTAGGGCGTGGCGCCTTCTAGCGCCTTTTTCGCCATCTCGCGCCGGGTGGGAGCGTCGGCAGTACCGGTTTCAACGGTCAGATAACGGATCTGATCGTTCGGAATCACCACCTTGCAACAGGTGGAGCCGCCCTCCGCCAGCGCCTCCCCGGCTGTGCGTAGATCGGTCAACGCCCGAGGCAGATCCGGGTGGCTCAGCGGCACCTTGCCAATATTGCGCCAGCCGCCGGCGGCGCGGCGCAGAAAGGCAATGCCTTCCGAAGACAGAGAGAGAGCAAACCCCGGTTTCATAGTGCGGTCAAACCATCCAAATTCCATGTGCCCGGACCGCTAAGTGCCCGTCTGGCCTTGCGGGCAGACCTTAAAGCAGGAGTTCGCCGAGGAAAAGGAAAAGACGGGAAGAGCCCTTGTCTGTGGCAAGGAAACGCTCCCATCTTGGGGCACAACACAGGAGACGCTGAGATGAAGACGAAGGCGATACTTGCATCATTGATGATCTGGACCTGCTCCACCGGGGCGGTGCTGGCGGAGGCAGCGGGCCCGCGCCAGATCGTGGTCACCGGAGAGGCACACACCGAGGTTGCGCCGGACCGGGCCACCATCACTTTGGGCGTCACCGCCGAGGCGGAAGAGGCGGCTACAGCCATGCGTCAGGTGTCGGAGGACATGAAGGCGGTGATTGCCGGGCTGCGTGAGGCGGGCATTGCCGCAGAGGACATGCAGACCCAATCGATTTCGATTGATCCGGTCTGGAGTGCCCGGCGCACATCCGATGGCCGGGAACAGCGCGAGATCACCGGGTTTGTTGCCAGCAATACGTTGGCGGTCCGGGTGCGGGACCTGGATAATCTGGGACAGGTTCTGGACCGGGTACTGGCCGCCGGAGCCAATAATTTCAGAGGTTTGAGCTTTGGCGTTGCGGATTCCGCGGCGGTCATTGACCAGATCCGGGGCGATGCGGTGCGCGATGCCATCCGCAAGGCGCGGCAACTGGCCGAGGCGGCTGAGATGGAGCTGGGGCCGGTACGCTCGATCACAGAACATGGCGGCAGTGGCGGTCCGCGTCCGATGAAGATGATGGAAATGGCCCGCTCATCGTCGATGCCGGTCGAGGCCGGAAGCCTTGGTTTTGAACACAGCGTATCGGTGGTCTTTGACCTGCGGGTGCCGGGTTTGGAATGACACTGGTAGCGGACAAAGTACGTGCCAGACATGAAAAGGCCGGGCGATTTGCCCGGCCTTTGTTGTGTTTGCAAACTGCGGCGCGGGATCAACCGCAGGCTTTGGTCAGGGCCTGATCCAGATCAGCGATCAGATCATCGGGATCTTCGATGCCGATGGAAATGCGCACCACGTTGGGGCCTGCACCGGCCGCTTCCTGCTGCTCGGGTGTCAGCTGGCGGTGGGTGGTTGACGCCGAGTGGATGATCAGCGAACGGGTGTCGCCGAGATTGGCCACATGGCTGAAGATATCCAGCGCATCGACCAGTTTGATGCAGGCCTCATAGCCGCCTTTCACTGCGAAGGTGAACAAGCCGCTGGTGCCCTTGGGATAGCAGGCCAGCGCCCGTTCGTAGTAGGGCGAAGAGGGCAGGCCGGCATAGGTCACATAATCAACGCGATCATCCTGCTCCAGCCAGCTGGCAACCTTGATGGCATTGTCACAATGGCGCTGCATGCGCAGGGACAGGGTTTCGATGCCCATCAGCGTGTAATGCGCCGCCTGCGGGTTCATCGTCATGCCCAGATCGCGCAGCCCGATGGCGATGCCGTGGAAGGTGAAGGCGAGCGAGCCGAAGGTCTCGTGGAACTTCAACCCGTGATAGGCCGGTTCCGGCGCCGACAGGGACGGGAACTTGTCCGAGGCGGACCAGTCGAAATTGCCGGAATCGATCACTGCGCCGCCGGTGACGGTGCCATTGCCGGTGAGGTATTTGGTGGTGGAATGCACAACCAGCGCGGCCCCCTGGGCAATCGGGTTGCACAGGTATGGCGTGGCGGTGGTGTTGTCGACGATCAGCGGCACCCCCGCGGCGTCGGCCACATCGGCCAGGGCGCGGATGTCGGTGACATAGCCGCCCGGGTTGGCGATGGATTCGCAGAACACCGCGCGGGTGTTCTCATCAATGGCATCGCGCACGGCGTCCAGATCGTCGGTGTCGACGAAGGTTGCCGACCAGCCAAAGCGTTTGATGGTCTGGCTGAACTGGGTGACGGTTCCGCCATAAAGCCGGGTCGAGGCAACCACGTTGCAGCCTGGCGCCATCAGCGGGAACAGGGCCAGGATTTGCGCCGCATGGCCGGAAGAGCAGCAAACCGCGCCGACGCCGCCTTCAAGCGTGGCCAGACGTTCTTGCAACACCGCAACCGTGGGGTTGGTCAGGCGCGAATAGATATAGCCGACTTCCTGCAGGTTGAACAAAGCGGCCGCATGGTCCGCGTCGCGAAAGACGTAAGAAGTGGTCTGGTAAATCGGGGTCTGGCGGGCGCCAGTTGCCGGATCGGGTCGTGCACCGGCATGAATTTGCAATGTATCAAAGCCGTAGCTGGGGGCATCGGTCATATGTCTCTCTCCCTGAAATCGTGACTTGCCACAGGTGTAGGGCAGCACGGGCGCCCACACAACGCAAACCGGTGAAATCGGGACAGGCTACCTGCAACCCGCGCAGGTCGTGGGAAATTATTCCTGGCCTTTGCCGGGGAGGCCGTCGTGAGAAGGGGATGGCGCCTCTGACATTGGCTCCAAAACACATGCGGCCCAAGTGAATGCAGCGCCGGGCGGGGGCCGCGGCGCTGCATGGGGGGCATTCTTCGTGAGAAGCGGGCCTAGTGGAAAGAGGGGCCCTGATGCTCGATACCTATGGGAGGGGTCTGGCCCCAGATCGGGGCGCCATCGGCGGCAAGAGCGGCATCCGCCTGCGGTGCGGGGCGCAGGTTCCAGGCCGGGTGCATCCAGACGGCAGCCTGATCGGCTACTTTTGTGCGCAGCTCGTCCTCATGGACCGACAGGCTCAGCTGTGCGGAATCGTGCTGGGCGGTCACGGCAAACTGCAGCCCTGGCCAGGCCTTGGCGGGCTGATCCAGCAGATAGGCCGTTCGGCCCCAATGGCCGTCAGAGGCCAGTCCGTTGTCCACCTGGATTCCCGGAGCCAGCTCCATCTCGAAGCTGACAAGCACGGCCTGCAGGGTGCCTGCCTCCGTGCAGGTCAGATCCGCCGTGGTGCGGGCCGGTTTGAGGCTGGGCCGGGTGAAATCGAAGTGGAACAGCTCCGTCGTCGGCCCCAGCGGGCGCAGGTTGCAGGCCGCGAAATCGTTCGGGGTGATCTGCGCAACGCGGGCAAAGTGGTGAAAGGCACTGAGATCAAAGCCTTCCGCCCGTTGCGGGCGCCACAGATCAAGCAACTGATCGCTTTCCACGGCTTGCGCCACCAGGGTACCGCGTTCGGGGATGGCGCGCGCCTCGGGCTTGGCCAGAGCGCCCATCGCATGGGTAAGTGTTGCCAGCGCGCCTTCGCCCAGAAGGACCGTGTCGACGATTTCCGAAATCACCACATCTGCCGCTTCTGGCATGTCCTCACCAATGACGATCTCATGCGACCATTTCGGGATCACGGTGATGCGGTCAGAGAGACCATTGTCAGCGATGACGCGAGTTGCAGCCTCGGCGATCAGCGGCTGTTGTTCGCAGGTGTAGACGTGTTTCGCCCCGGCGCGCGCGGCCAGCATCGCCGTCAGACCGGCGCCGCAGCCGATGTCCAGCACCACATCGCCCGGTTTTACCTTCGCTGCGATCGCCTTGGCATAGGCGCTGTTGCGGGCCGTATCCGCCAGCATCGGGAAATGCCAGCGCGGCACGAACATCTGGTGCAGCCGTTCCTGGAAAATCTGCGCCTCGTGGTTCCGGGGATCAAGCGCAAGGGCCTGGGACAGCATCTGCGACGTCCTGCGGCCCCCATCGGTCAGAGGCATGGATTTTGCGAGCTCTACAAGTTTCTCTGCGCCGTGCGCAGCCTGAGAGGTGTTGTCCTGAGGCGAATGCGGCATCTGATTTTCGGCCAACTTTTAGATTTCCTTATTTGAGGCAAATGCGATTGATCCCATATTGCGCAGACGCGTCTAACAAAGGGTAAAGCTGAACTAACGAAGCTGTGAATGCTTCATTGACTGCTGCCGCGTGTCTCGGCGCTCAGACCGGCCTGATCGGCATGGGGTGTCCATTTGATTGCGGTCCGGCGCTGAGATGTTTTTGCTCTGAATGCTGTGCGGGACAGGGGAGAGCACAGCGCGTGATAGGTCCGCGCATAGCCCCTCTGCGATGCCCATGCTACCGAACCGACAAGGAGAACGATCCGTTCACGGCTGACCTTTGAGACGCAGATACGTCAACATCGCCTCCGACAGCGTCAGAACATCATACGTGACAGAGGCGTCTGCCGACGAGAGAGGAGCTTGCGGGGTCAGACTATGCCGAAGAAAGTGGTTGCCTGGGAGTTCCGCATCCTGAGTGCGGAGGCGATACCAGAATTCGTGGAGTTTGCAGGCAGCCCTGTTTGCCCGGGAGAGAGCGATGACGCGGGACCTGGTCCGCAGGGAGTAGGAGATTTTTCCCGAAGAGTAGTTCTGTCGGAGGCCCACCGGCATATGGGGGGTAAGTAGTAGATACCTTCCTTCACGAAGACATAGCTGTGCGAAATGGTCTCCAATTTGTTCTACGCCTCGCCTTGGTCAGGCTAAAAGCTAACGTAAAACAATATCTTAGATGAAGGAGTGGTGCCCCCACACGGCCTTGAAAAGCTATATCTGGATGTTCTTTGTGATGTCAGCTTGTACGTGTTTTCCCATTTTTCTCTTTAGTTCCGATATCTTTCTGTCTCAATCAGTCTCGACGAACTCCGTTCAATACTATACCTGGAGGTGGACCAAAGGGTGGACTGAAAATGAGGGGCCTATGGCCAGAAACAAACTGACTGCGCGCGGCGTCATGGCGCTCGAGGCGGGGAAGTACTGCGATGGCGCTGGGCTTTGGCTGGTAAAATCGGACTCAAAAACCGGCAAATGGGTCCTGCGCCTCACGGTTCATGGCAAGCGAAGAGAAATGGGGCTTGGGCGCTGGCCCGATATAGGCTTGGCCGAAGTCCGCGAAACGGCAGACGACGCACGCCGCGAGTTGCGGGAAGGGCGCGACCCCATCCGGGAGCGCCAAAAGCGGCGCCGGGATGCCCAGCGCAATCTGCACCTGTTTCGAGATATTGCTCATGATGCGTTTGAAGCCCGCAAAGCGGAGCTGAGAGATGGCGGAAAGGCAGGCCGCTGGTTCAGCCCGCTCGAGTTGCACGTGCTACCGAAACTGGGCCATGTGCCTGTCGCGGAGATCACGCAAATTGACTTGCGTGACTGCTTTGCCCCGATCTGGCACACGAAGGCTGAAACCGCTCGCAAAGCCCTGACCCGTACCTCCATCTGTCTGGAACATGCGGCGGCGCTGGGCCTTGATGTGGATTTGCAGGCGCCGAAGAAGGCGCGGGCACTCCTCGGAAAACCCAGTACAAAATCCACCAACATTCCTTCGTTGCCCTGGCAGGAGGTGCCGACCTTTTATCAGAGCCTTGATGAGGGATCCGTAACGCATCTCGCGCTACGCCTTCTGATCCTGACCGGCGTGCGTTCGAAGCCCATCAGGTTCATGCGGGAAGAGCAGATAGAGGGGGATGTCTGGGTGATCCCGGCGGAGCACGTGAAGGGGCGAAAAGATGCGACCACGGATTTTCGCGTCCCAGTCTCGACGGAGGCGATGCGGGTCATCAACGAAGCGCGCCAACATGCGCGAGACGGACATCTCTTCCCAAGTGTACGCAAGGGAGTGATTTCCGACGCCACAATGTCACGCCTTATGGAGCGGCGTGGAATGGAAGCCCGTCCCCACGGGTTCAGGTCGAGTCTTCGAGTTTGGTTGGCTGAGGCAACAGATGCCAGCCATGAAGTCGCGGAAACGATGCTTGGCCATGTGGTCGGGAGTTCTGTCGTGCGCGCCTACCGCCGCACTGATTTCCTGGAGCAGCGCCGGGCGCTTCTTGAGCGCTGGGCGTCACATGTCACAAGCAACACGGATAACCTTGTCAAATTGGTAGCTACATGACCGCAGAGAAACGTTATCTTCCCCTGTTTGATGATCAAGGTGGCTGGGCTTTGGAACGGCCTGATCTCTATGCCTTGGTCCGCATGTCTGTGCGGGATGATCAAGGGCATGAAGAGGTGGAGCAAGCCTACCAGTACATGGCTAACTCTTCCGACAACTCGAAACCCGCCTTGAATGGGCCTCAGGCAGTGCTTGAACGGCAGTTCATTAGAGGGAAAATGACCGAACGCCGGTACTCAGCTATGGTCCTGACGGAATTGTTGCGGCTCAGGTCGAACCAGGAAGAGCCTACTCTTGGAAATGCCCTCATATTGGTGGCTCATGAACTGAGGAAAAGCCCTCACCCCGCCACAGAAAGTTCGTGCAAGCAACAAGCCAAGACGGCTTTCAGCAAATGGCGAAGCACTTGCCATCTCGAGCTCGCGTTCCGCATTGCCACCACTAAGAATGGGGAAACTTTCGAGGCTGATCAGGCACAGTTCATGAGCTTCCTCGCAATGGCGAAGGCGTTCGAGCTTCTCATGGACGATGTTTGTTTGCAGAGTGCACTGACGTGGAAGCCTTGGCGTGTTCCGGAGCAGATTTCCCCTGCGCTCCGCTGGGAGATCCCTGCGTTGAGCATTGAAGAGAGAAAACTCGTCTCTGCTGCTGGAACAAGTGCTACCGCTCCGAAACGCTAGCCGCATAACCTGCTCGGCTGAGCTTGTTTGCGAGTTTGATGAGGGTGATTGGACTTACGCCGTTTTGTGGCGGGATGGAGGCATTTCGTACATAGCGCAGGAAATTTTCCAAAACCCTGCGCAAACTCTCAAAAAGTTCCAGAAATAGTTGAGAAAAAACAATCTTTTCCGTTTGAATTCAAATGCATGACTTTACTGATGTACGGATAAATACAAAACAGAACATACCAAGAAGAAGATTTGTTGATGACTGCGATTGGCTGAAGCCGACTGTTTTTCCGGATGAGGGAAACCAGTCTGACCGAGGTAGAATATTTTCCTACCCACGAAGCGCGCAAGAAAACCTGCTTTGGATGTCTCATCCCGAATCAATTGGAGGCATCCAAAGACATGTCGTTTCAATCAACTTCTCCCCATCCTGGCGTCGATCCACTGCTGAAGGTCGGTGAGGCCGCGAAGGTGTTGTCAATTAGCGTACCTAGCTTCTGGCGTCGGGTTGCGGACGGATCCGTGCCCAAGCCGATTAAGCTCGGCTCCTCGTCCCGCTGGCTGCAATCAGAAATTCTCGCTGTGATCGAAGATGCTAAGGCCCGCCGTGAGACGCACGGGACTGTGAAAGCAGAACTGCCTTAAGGCGTATCTGCTGGCTGTGTCTCAATAACTCCCGAACGCATACCTCCCCAGCGCTCTAAATGCGCGCGAGAGCCAGAAACCCGAAAGGGAAGCCCAATGGCCAAAGATATGGTCTTTCTACATATCCTCATTCAGGACATGGTCCGCATTTTTCGCCGTCTTGATCATGCTGAGCTTGGGTTGCTGATGCGCATCATGCTCGAAAATTGTTTGATCCAGGGGCCGTTGAAGCGTGATGATGATCGGCTTGCGAGACTTCTCGGGAGCAAATCCAAGAAGACCTTCAACCGGCTTCTTGATGCGCTTATCAGCAAAGGCTTTGTCCGCGAGGAAGAAGGGATGATCATGGCGCTCATTGCCGAGAAAGGTATCGAGCACTTCCAAACGAAGTCGGCCAA
Source organism: Pseudophaeobacter sp. A-200-2 (assembly GCF_041008815.1). Classification (NCBI taxonomy): domain Bacteria; kingdom Pseudomonadati; phylum Pseudomonadota; class Alphaproteobacteria; order Rhodobacterales; family Roseobacteraceae; genus Pseudophaeobacter; species Pseudophaeobacter sp. A-200-2. The sequence goes on from NZ_JAXGFU010000009.1 coordinate 173,423, forward strand.
CGGCAAGCGTGCTGTGGGGCACCGCAAGGACCGTCAACCAGGCGCTTCCGCAACCGATAAGGCGTCGCAGGAAGCGAAGCTGCCCGATGGCTGCAAGAGTGACACACCTGCCGCTTTGACACCTCACCGGCAGACTGTTCATGAAGTGGGCGACGCGGCTATGAGTACACCTTTCGACAGTCTCGTTCAGGAGTTGCAGGTTCACGCCTCTCACAACGGGCATCCGAACCTAGCAGACGCCCTGTCATTGGAAGACGCGCAGCGCCAGGTGTCGACGTGGTTCGAACTCGGTCTGGCGCCCGAGAAAATCATCTCGAAGGCAAACGAGGTCATGAACAAAAAAGGCGAAGAATGGATTTCGTCCTGGAAGTATTTCGACAAACCGATACGAGCGATGGCCCGAGCGCCCTGAGGACAATTTGCGTTCGTGCAAACCTTGTTCAGTCTGTCCAAAGGATTTGGAATTTACCCCGGGTAATTTCTGCAGAAATTGACGAGGCAAAATGGCCAATTAAGTGCCGTATCTTTTGGAAATCCCTCAAGAAACACATGGGGTCTTATTCGGTGGATGACAATTGCCTACATTTGGAGAAAATTCGGTGAGAAAACCGCCTGAGCGGAGACGGCAAGCTTTACAGGGCTTGGAGAGGCTCCACCCCAACTCGACGGTGCAGTTTCGACGTTGCCCGTTCGAAGGGGTCACTCGGCGCTACCATCAAGACATCTGCCTCGCCTGCCTGGCGGGTGCTTGCAGGGATCTTCAGGCGCTAGGGCTTTGTGATGACGGGACGCCGCTCCCCACTGCGGCACGTCCGCGATGCGGAGCAAAGAACCGCAAGGGGTCGCACTGCAAGCTGCCTGTAGAACCTGGCAAGCGCCGTTGTCGGCTCCATGGTGGCGCCTCCACAGGGCCGAAGACTGCCGAGGGACGCGCACGGATTGCCGAAGCCCAGCGCAAGCGATGGGGGAATAGGCGGTGATCCAGTTTAGGCAGTTGTTGAGCAAAGAAGCTTGGGAGGTTTGAAGCCAGCTTCCACCGTTTTTGCCCTTGGAACCACAGCACCGAAGCACTGACCACTATAAGGGGTGACAAATTGGGGGGATTGTCGAATGACGAGTTGGGCGGAATGCTGAAGATCATTGACCAATTGGCCACAGGGAAAACGTTTTGCCCCGAAATAATGGTCACAGTGCCATTTCAAAGACAGGGCCCTCTATGTGAGGCGAAGCAAAGCCACCAAAAAATCACCCCTTGAGCGCCATCTCCCGTGTTGTCGCATCACCATCGGCAGATCGAGGAAGCCCGCGCAGGGGATGCTGCGCCCGGCTTAAAGGTCAGCGAAGCGTAGATAGCGACCTTTGTAAAATGGCTGTTCCATGAATGCGCGAGGTGCAACGAACGCATCTTGGCTATCAAAAGCACGAACCACTTCGAGGTACTCATACCGTTTTTAGGGAAAATATTTTGAAAAGTTTAGAGATCTATTTGTCATCCCCCCGGCGGGGGATGACGGGGCTGCACGCAAAATGGTCTTCTATTTTTGGGCTGCGAACATGTCGGCTAGGTCATTGATTTTTCGGTGGCGACACACTCTTTGCGTTCCTGCCATGATGCCCGCATCGAGTTTCAAAGGAGGATGAACGGATGAAACCCCTTCAACTCGGATTGACCATAGTCGCGGCCGTGCTCATTTTCGCAAATCCTAGTTCGGCGGATAAGAAACCCCGCCCCGCGCAAAAGGTCGATGGGCAGTATTTGGCCAAGACCTACAACGGCAACAGCTGGAAGTGGAGACAAGGCTACGCTTTTTTCGGTGGCGGCGGAGTGTTTAAAGCTGTTTGGGAAGACCGTGGATACGCCGAGGGAAAATGGTACGCAACACACAGCGGAAACGTCTGCTACGAAGCGCATTGGACAAGCAACAAGGGTGAAAAAGACAGCAAGGTCTGCTGGCCCCATGTCTCCGACACGAATGGGTTCGTGTGGCAGCGGTCCGGTCCCGACAGCAATGAATGGTACCGTCTGCGCCCGGAAACACGGTTCGAACGCGGATTTGTCTTCAAACGTAGTTTCAATCGCATAAAACGCGGGCTCGGCGGTTAGCTTCGCAAACGCGTGTTTTGGTCTCATCACTCCGGGATGCACCCGGAGCCAGCCGACCTGGCAGTTGCAAACGTTTAAAGCTCAAAAAGATATGAGGCAGGCAATTCGTGGCTAGGGCTGACCGCAGTCCCACCATAACTGAACGCGGGGCCAGGAATCCATTCGACAGATCAACCCAAACCCGAGGAACGTATTATGGCCGATGTAAATGTGAGTGTCACTTTTGATGGAACAACAGATGTGTCGCGGCTTCCCGGGCAGTCTTACGTGCAATGGGATTCTTCCTGGTTGAGCTACTACAGCCTCTATCTGTCAGATGCCGATGACAGACTGTTTGCCGATGTCAGCCTAACTGGCAGTGACTGGACGGCAAAGATCGTCCGTTTTTCAGGTGCCGGCGCCAACAACCTGGTCACCCTGTCAGATGCTGATGGTGGTGCCGGGCGCCGTATCGACTATCTCGAAGTCGGTTTTAACTCCGTCGTTACGTTGGACAGCACAAGGGTGCGCAACATTCAGGGATGGGACGGCGAACGCCACGAAATCACGCTTGGCGACAATCAGGACAAGACCATTTTTTTTGTAAAACTCAACGCCCGCGAAAATATTTTGACAACGGGCAATGGATTTGTCGAAGCCATCGACACGGGCTGGTTCGGGGAAGGAGAAGCACTGGGGGACCAGATCAGCATCGGATCGGGTGGGGCCGGATCAGTCCGCACTCATGATGGCGATGACCAGATCGAAACGACAACATCCTATGTTCAAACGATTGTCACCGGCAGTGGAAATGACAACATCACGGTTGGATCCGGTGGAGCTGCATTTGTGAAAACAGGTGACGATAATGACAGAGTGGAAACCAGTGAAGGCTATGTCGAAGCGATCCTTACCCGCGATGGCGACGATCTGGTAAAACTGGGCACAGGGGGCGTGGGCTTTGTCAAGCTCGGCGGCGGCAATGATCGCGTCGTCATCAACACTCAGGACCCAAGCTACGGTGTCGCCTTGCAGGGCGGTTCAGGCGAGGACACAATCGACTTCAGAGGGATCACCTTAACAGGCGTGCGGTTTTCGCTGGATGAAGCTGGGGCCTTTCAGGATATCGCACGTGGGGACACACAAATCGGGTATGTCTCGGAAGTTTCGATGGAAAACCTGATTGGCACCCGGCGCGGGGATCACTTCACTGGGGACGGTGGCGACAATCGTATCAATGGGGGTGGTGGACAGGACCGATTGTTCGGCGGTGGGGGCCGTGATTTCCTGAACGGAGGAGGTGGACGCGACAAGCTGAGCGGAGGCTCTGGCCGGGACAAGCTCGACGGACGGGGTGGCAACGACGTTCTGACAGGTGGCGGCGCGGCCGATACCTTCGTTTTCGGAAAGAACTCGGGCAACGACAGGATTGCCGACTTCCAGGATGGTCGCGATCTTATCCAGCTGAAACGCCAGGATGGAGACATTGCATCGCTCACGATTGCGGATGACGACGGTGACCTACTGATTACCCATAACCATGGCACGATCCGCCTGGATGATATGGCAGGTCAAACCCTGACTGAAGATGATTTCCTGTTCTGACCCCGCAGGGATGGCCCTTCGTGGCAACACATGCGCCAAACGCACTGACCTTGGAGCGACCATTCCACAGAATGTTTGTTTCCAAGGTCGTTATTGAACACCTACGTGGGATTTTGTTGACGGCAGACTGCTCGCGCGGCAGTTTACTAAGATGAACCCGGCCCACCCCATAGGGCTTTGGCCCGAAATTTCGCTTGCCGCAATCGATGCGACTGTGGCGCCTGAGGGATGGGGGCGATTGTGTGATCTAGTCGCCGAGCAGGTCGATGCCGTCGGCATTTTCCTGTTTGTTTACGACACGATTTCACACGGAATTGACTGGTCGAAGACCTCTGAGCTTGGCCGAACGGATAGAGTTTTTGAACTCTTGGAAGAAATGCGCCTGGGTGGAGGAACAGAAGACCTTCCCGCTTTTGAGTTCATGCGCCATGTCAAACCCGGAAAGGTATTGGGAGAACGGGAATTCTTTTCCATTCCCGACAATGAACCGCTTCCACCTAGTGACTGGCGCGATAGGGTTCTCGCGGCGACAGGCGGCCTTGCCAGAAGCTCAATGAGACTGAATGAATTCGGCCCCTTCACTGATCTGGCTACAACGCTCGACCGCACGGCCCATGAAACGGGATCCGAGGAATACCGCCGGTTTGCCCCGTTTCTGCAACCTCTGCTGGCTCGCACTTTGGAAGCTAGCCGTACGATTGCCTCTCTGACCGAAAGCTACGCTCGGCTTATGACCCTGTTTGACCGTCTAGACTTTGGCGTCGCCTTCCTCCGCCCTGACGGAAAGATCCTGTGCGAGAACAATGCGTTGCGTGCAATTGCCAAAGAGTGGGACGCTCTTGGTATTCGAAATGGATATCTCAGAGAGGCCAACCCTCTGGAGCGTGGTGTTTTGAACAAACTGCACGCCGCCACGATGTCAGCGCCTGCTGCAAATTCCGCGCTTTCAACCACCCTGCGTCGCCTATCAGGCGCATTGCCCCTGGTGGTGAAATCAGTCCAGATCAGAGATGCCGAACTCGCACGGGAACCCGTCATCATGTTGATGGTCCTGGATCCTGAAGATTGCCATAGGCTCAATGCGCGCGGTCTTGAAGCTTTCGGCTTATTGACGGATGCCGAACTGGAAGTGTGTGAGCTCCTTGTTCGGGGTCATACTACAACCGATATTTCCGATACCCGAAACACATCGGTGGAAACCACGAAGAGCCAGATCAAGTCTACTGCGGCTAAGCTCAACTGCGCGTCCCGGATGGATATCTTGCGTCTTGCAATGGCAACGCGACTACCAGGGGAAGGCGCGCCGACTGAAACTTGAAGAACGCTATTGCTAAGGAGTAAGTATCGGCGCTTGCGCAAGCTCACTCGCAAGACCGTTTCTTCGAGGTGACACTCGATACGCTGCCACAAAGGCCAAAGGCCGCTAGGCGCAGATAGCGACATTTGCAAAGTCTGGCCTTCGGGCCAGTTCAATAGGTCCTCACCGCTGTGACGCCGCACTCACAAGCAGACCTTGGCCGTGGCGCATTCGAGCCATGTGCAGCACGACGGGTCGTACAGCGGGAAGCGGTCAAACGACGTTAGGCAAAGGCGAGCTTAACCCCTAGTCGAGACGACGCACCATAACTAGTCGAGACGACGCACCATAATCTGATTGCCTTCGCCGCGTTTGGTCTCGAGCGTTTTCAATGTGGCGATCAGCTCGCTGAGCTTTCGCTTTCCATAGCTGCGCGTGTCAAAATCAGGAGCAGCAGTGGAGAGATATTGCCCGATCTGCCCAAGCGGAATCCACTCATCGTCCTGATTGATCGCATCCATTGCCCGCTTCACAAGCTTGCTTGGATCTTCCAGATGCGTCGGAGCACCGTCCTGGCTGTCCTCTTTTGGGGCCGTTGATTTAGGTGTTGTCTTTGTTGGCTCTGAGATGAGGTTTTCAACATAAATGAACCGTTTGCAGGCCTTCACGAACGCAGTTGGGGTCTTGCGCATCCCCATGCCGAAAACATCCAATCCCTGCTCGCGTATGCGGCTGGCCAGCCGCGTGAAATCGCTGTCCGAGGAGATCAGAACAAACCCGTCGAAGCGACCGGAATGAAGAATATCCATGGCATCGATGACCAGCGCGATATCAGAGGCATTCTTGCCTGTGGTATTGGAAAACTGCTGATGCGGCACGATTGCCAACGAGGCAAGCTTTTCCTTGGTCCAGCCTTGAGCGCCGGACCCCGAGAAATCGCCGTAAATACGGCGAATGCTCGCCTCTCCCAGGGATGCGATCTCCTCAAACATGATCTCGGCGTGTTTGGCAGATATGTTGTCTGCGTCAATAAGGACGGCCAGGAGCGGTGGCTTGGATGTGCTCAGCATGGGGTAAACTCTCTGTCGTGTTGACCTGTCCCACGAGGACAAACCCATGGGTATGCAAAATGATACGGCTGTCTTCAGCCTTGCTATGATTGCCTGCGGAGCCAGCTAAAGATCTTTAGACCCGATCTTGATCGGCGATGCAATCGAACCGGAAACATGCCGTCGCAAAGGGATTGGGCTCCGGCGCGGGCATGCAGTTTACTGCAAAACACTTGAAAATCCTTGCAATTGCCGGGGACCTCCCCCATGTAGGTTGGGCAAAGCTTCTTCCTACGTTCTTCTGTTTCCTCACGGCCCCAGTTGTTCTTATGTCGACACTGGGCCGGGCTATCGCATGTTGCGGATGGCATTTTTTCAAGGAGACGACACGATGGCCAATGGCACCGTGAAATGGTTCAACTCTCAAAAAGGTTTTGGTTTTATCGCGCCCGAGCACGGATCGAAGGACATCTTTGTCCATATTTCCGCTCTGGAACGCTCTGGCATCCAGCAGTTGGACGATGGTCAAGCCGTGACCTTTGATGTCGAGGCCGGTCGCGACGGACGCGAGTCCGCCAGCAATCTTGCACTCGCCTAAACCTTTACAGGTTTCAAGCACTCAGCGGGAGCATTCTGCAATGCTCTCGCTTCCCGCATCTTCAGTGATCATGTTCCAGATGCGGTTTTTCCCAAAGTACCGAAAGAATACACTTGATAGAACTCTCTTGGGGCACCCCCATGACCATTTTCCTGCCGTCCGAAGGGCGAACGCGGAAAATCTCCACAATCGAACAAGCCCATTTTTGGCTGCAGAAAGCATGGCCTGTTTCTGACAGAAACAGAGACGTCGCACTCGAGCAGATCGATGCGGCCATGGACTGTCTTGCTCCTGTCGGAGCTGCGCGCGCCGCATTCCTTCTGGCAGTGGACACCGCTGGATTTCAGGCGGATGTTCCTGCGGCTGCTTAGGCAGCCACCGCTAGTTGGCGCCATGGCCGCGCAGCCGTTTCCATCCATCCCATAGCCCACCCGACAGAAAACGGACTGAATTTTTACGCAATACCGCCCTGCCGCACAATCGATCTCAACGGAGCAAGACCATGACCAAGCTTGATACTGAGGCGCTGAAACTCGTCGGTGTTCGCCGCAAGGAAACAGCGATGGAGAAAACCACCCGTGCAGCGCGTGAAATTCTGGATGACGAAAACGAAATGCGCCGAGCCAAGAATGAGCGCCTTAGACGATCCCGACTGCAATATGAACGCGGCGATCGGTAGGACAAATCCCTTCTGACAGCCGGACCGAGATATTGCCGTTTCTATGTCTCCAGACGGCAGGGGAGCTCCACCCGCAAGCCGAAATTGCCGAGAGAGCGGTTTTCTATCGCTAATGTTTCCTGCGGTATTTTGGGGGAGTGCGTGTCGTAAGTGCTGCCCATGAGGTTTTTCGCACCTCCTGTTGGCCCTGTTCCGAGATGTCGCGTCGGTTTTGAGCCGCAGCATCCCGAAAATTGGGTTGCACCATCTCCCATGGCCGAGGTTTCCTCTTGAATGACTGCTTTCGGGAAATCCGTTCCTTCTCTTCGCGTATGCAGCGTGGCTCGCGCTGCACTCAGCACCAATGTCTTGTTTGGGCTGTCTGCAGTCATCCGGTGACCGACCGGACGACCAAAAAGATCGCGTACCGGTCGCCGAAACGCCGCAAGTCGGCTTCGAGCCTTAAGCAGGGCAAGATACAAAGCTTACGTTTGACACTGGTTTCCTTCTGATTTTTGGCCTCGTCATCCAGCGCCCCGTACGCCACAGGAAAATGCCAAAGCCAACAGTCCAAAACATGGTTGAGAGATCAATTCCATCCAAGTTTTCGATCCTGAATTCCTGCCCGGCAACGCGGGCAAGCATGGCGGCGCAGATCATTGCAAATGCCAGACTTAGCGCGCTCCCGGCGACCAACGGGCGGCCTGTATGCCCCATGGTGGCCCGCATCATCACCGCCAGGGTCATACCTGCAACTGCCCCGATGCCGAACACATGGGCAGTGACGGCAGGCTCTGCGATCCCCAGAGCACCCGCTGCAATCGATGCAAAGCCGAGCGGCACCATCAGGTAGGAGATGTGCAGCATCAGCAACAAGGGGGACCGCCAAGTGTTCTGCCCCCGCCACCGCACAAGGCGGCAGAGGTGCAGAATGGCCGCAGCGCCACCTGTGAACACGCTCACCAGATCGAAGGGAGCCACTGCCCAGCTGAGCAAGGCGGCCAGACCGGCGATAATGCAGATCCCGTCAAACCTGTTGAACGCGACCGGGAGCCGCGTCGCGCCCCGCTGTGCCAGCCAGTTGCGGGTGAAACTCGGCACGATCCGCCCGCCGATCAGAGTGATCAGGAAAATCAGGAGTGCAATGCCAAGCCGCCGACCGGTGTCAGCAACACCATCTGTCAGCGCTTCGATGTGAAACAGGACATTCGCGCCCCAGAGCAGAGATACGGGGACAAGCACCTTCAGGTTCTTCCAGTTGCGGCCCGCCACGATTTCGCGGGCAATCATAGCGGCAACGACAAACAGGAACATCTGGTCGATGCCCAGAATCCAAGGCGCAGCAAAAGGCAAAAGGCCCGCGACGGCCACTCGCCCAGCCAGCCACAGCATCAGCAGCAACGCCAGTGGCCAGCCCCGCGATGGCATTCTTCCGGTCCAGTTGGGAACCGCGGTGAACAGAAAACCGGCGACCACGGCGGCACCGTATCCGAAAACCATCTCGTGGATATGCCAGTCTGCCGGAACAAAATATCCGCCAAGGGTCACATACCCACGCCAGACCAGCCACCAGAGCGGGATTACCCCGCAGGCGAAGATGCTGGAAAAAAGAAAGAAAGGGCGAAAGCCATAGCTGAACAGCGGTGGCCCCTGAAAATCATTCCGCGGTTTCATTGATCATACCCCTTTGAAAGCAATCGGGCGGCACCTCCGGCACCGCCCGTTTCGGTCAGTTGACACGGGCCTTTCGGTCATTCGACCTGAGCGATGAGATCGGCCATCCGGGCCTTTGCCTTGCCTTTCTGTTTCACGACCTTCGCGCCATCCAGGTTCACCGCATCCCCGACCTGGATCAGGGCGACCATGCCCATGGCGTAATGCGGCGTGCATTTGATCCCATAGACGCCTTCCGCCTCGACGGTCAGATCAAACTCCTTGTTGAACTTGCTCTTGAAGCCCTCGACGCCCTCGGGAAGCATGCCCTTGATGGCCTCCACGTTGTGGCCCTTGTCGGTGGGAATGAACCTCACCACGTCGCCCGGCGCAGCCTTCACAAAGGCAGGTTCGAAGACCATCGCACCAACATCGCCCTTGTTTAGCATTCTAACCTCGAAGGTCTCCGCACCAGCAGCTCCGGCGGCAAGGGCAACACAGGCGGTCAGCATCAGTTTCTTCAGCATCGGAACATCCTTTCATTTGTCCGGTTGCGTTCTCTGCCCCTGATATGCGTTATGGGGAGACGCCAAACGTTGCTCTGAAACAAACTCCGGACACAAAACGTGCCCAAGCTCGATGAAAGCCTGCTGACCGATCTGCCGCCGTTCTCGCTTTTGGAGAGGGGACAGATCCGCGAAATCCTGACACATGCGGTTTCGCGTCGGCATGAAGAGGGGAGCGAGATTTTCCGGGAGGGGCATGAGGCCGAGCGGTTCTATCTTCTTCTTGATGGTTACCTGCGCGTTGTGCGGACGACGCCCGGTGGCGACCAGATTATCGTGCTGCATATTTCGCCGGGACAGCTCTTTGGCATCGCCCCTGCGCTCCAGCGGGATACCTACCCGGCGACAGCCATCGCAGCAGCCGAATCCATTGCGCTGTCCTGGCCCACCAGCGTGTGGGAGGATTTCACATCGCGGTTTCCGGGCTTCGCGAGTGAAAGCTACAAGACCCTCGGGCAGCGCCTGGGCCAGATCCAGGAAACACTCACCGAGATGGCGACCCAGGCGGTGGAAAAACGCGTCGCCTGTGCTCTTTTGCGGATGGTCAATCAGACTGGCCGCAAGACCGCGGATGGGATCGAGATCGCCTTTCCCGTGACCCGCCAGAACATTTCCGAAATGACCGGCACCACCTTGCATACAGTAAGTCGCCTGCTATCCGCTTGGCAAAAGGACGGTGTCGTTCGCTCAACCCGCAAGCATATCGTTGTCACGGACCCGCACCGGCTTGTCCTCCTGAGCGGCATGGAAGGCTGAAACCGAACAGGCTGTGCTCTGCCGGATCAAACTTTCGGTATCAGTGCAGCCAATTCCGCCCTGAACGCATCCTCGTCCAGATCATATTCAAGGCAGGCATCCGTCAGCGCATGGAAAGGCGCAATCGGACAGCCAGGGCAAAGCATGCGCCGGTCAAAGAATACGGCCGCCATCTGTGGCCAAGCTGCAAACAGCTCGGACAGCGCCAGATCGGGGTCATCGAAATCAGGCTTGCGCATGGCGGGTCCTTTCATACCGACATGCTGCGCGCATCTTTCGGCTCGTTCTTTGCGATTCCGCAATAAGCGACCACGCCACCCCCCATAGACGTCAGGTATCCGCAACAATTTGTCGGGACCGCGACATGTCAGAAATACTTACCAAATCGCGGGCCAGGAACGTGTTCTACGGGGGATCCATTTTCTTCGTCGTCGTGTTCGTGGCCCTGACGGCGCATAGCCACCGTTATATCGTAAACGAGGCCACGGCCGGAATGCCCCTGACCGACGAGGTCAGGCTGGGCAAACATGTGTGGGAGCGCAACTCCTGCATCAACTGCCACACCCTGCATGGCGAGGGCGCCTATTTCGCCCCCGAGGTCGGCAACGTGATGACCCGCTGGGGCGCGCAGGACGATCCGGAACTTGCCTATGAGATCCTCGACGGTTGGATGAAATCCCAGCCCTCGGGCATCGAGGGGCGTCGTCAGATGCCGCATTTCGAGCTCACCGAAGAGGAAATGCGCGGGCTCGCCGAATTCCTCCGCTGGGCTGATCAGACCGATACCCAGAACTGGCCGCCGAACGACGCGGGCTGATCGAGGGACAGGAGACAAGCGCAACCCGAAAAGTGGGAACCGGTTTTCGGATCACGTTGCGCGTCAGGAGAACAACCATGAAATATCAATCTCAAAAGGTAGCTTACGCCTACTTCCTTGTGGCCATGGCGCTTTTCGGCATTCAGGTGCTGGGCGGGCTGCTGGCCGGCTGGATCTACGTGTCACCGAACACGCTATCCGAGATCCTGCCTTTCAACGTTATCCGCATGATCCATACCAATGCGCTGATCGTCTGGCTGTTGCTCGGCTTCTTTGGCGCGGCCTATTACCTGGTGCCCGAGGAAAGCGAACGCGAAATATTCTCGGTCAAGCTGGCCTATATCCAGCTCGCCATTCTCGTGGTCGGCACCCTTGGCGCTGTCGGCTCTTACCTTGTCGGCATCCATGGCGGACGCGAATTCCTTGAACAACCGCTCTGGGTCAAGTTCGGCATTCTCGTCGCCGCGGTGATCTTTCTCGTCAATGTCTCGCTGACCTTCCTTGCAGGGCGCAAGACGGCGATCACCAATATCCTGATGATGGGGCTGTGGCTGCTTTGCCTGCTCTGGGTCTTCGCCTTCATAAATCCCGACAACCTGTCGCTGGACAAGATGTACTGGTGGATGGTCGTGCATCTGTGGGTCGAGGCGACCTGGGAGCTCGTCATGGCCGCGATCCTCGGCTTCCTGATGCTCAAGCTGACAGGCGTTGACCGCGAGGTCATCGAGAAGTGGCTCTATATCATCGTCGCGACGGCGCTGTTCTCGGGCATCCTTGGCACCGGCCACCACTTCCTCTGGATCGGCACCCCGGGCTACTGGCAGTGGATCGGCTCCATCTTCTCGACCTTCGAGGTGGTTCCCTTCTTCGCCATGATGTCATTTGCCTTTGTCATGGTCTGGAAAGGGCGCAAAAACCACCCGAACAAGGCCGCGCTGCTGTGGTCGCTCGGATCTTCCACCGTTGCCTTCTTTGGCGCGGGCGTCTGGGGCTTCCTGCACACGCTGCACGGGGTGAACTTCTACACCCACGGCACGCAGATCACCGCTGCCCACGGGCACCTGGCCTTCTACGGTGCATATGTTGCCCTGAACCTCGCGATGTTCAGCTATGCCATGCCGCTGCTGCGGAACCGCGCGCCCTATAATCAGGTGCTCAATATGGCGAGCTTCTGGCTGATGACCGGCGGGATGGCCTTCATGACCTTCACGCTGACCTTTGCCGGGACGATCCAGACACACATGCAGCGCATCGTGGGCGACTATTACATGGATGTGCAGGACCAGCTGGGTCTCTTCTACCTGATGCGCTTTGGCTCAGGCATCGCGGTGGTCCTTGGCGCCATCCTCTTCATCTACTCCATGCTCGTGGTGCGCCGCGAGGTGGTCAAACCCGGCCCTGTGGCCGTTCCGGGAGAGTGATCCGATGAAAGACCTGCATAAACCCGACCTGCCCTTCTATGCGCCCGCTGCCGATGAATGCGCGGTGTTCGAGATGGCCCATGCCAACGCTCTGCCCCTTCTTCTGAAGGGGCCGACCGGCTGCGGCAAGACGCGTTTTGTCGAACATATGGCGGCGCGGCTGGACCTGCCGCTGCACACCGTGGCCTGCCACGATGACCTCAGCGCCTCTGACCTGATCGGGCGTTACCTGTTGAAAGGCGGGGAAACCGTCTGGGTCGATGGTCCGCTGACACGGGCGGTGCGGGAGGGCGGTATCTGCTACCTCGACGAGGTGGTGGAGGCCCGAAAGGACGTCACCGTCGTGCTGCACCCGTTGACCGACGACCGCCGTCGGCTGGTCATTGACAAGACAGGTGAGGAACTGGTGGCGCCAGACAGCTTCATGCTCGTAGCCAGTTACAACCCAGGCTACCAGAACATCCTGAAAAAGCTGAAGCCCTCAACTAGGCAGCGCTTTGTCTCCATCGGCTTCGACTTCCCCTCGCCAGAGGTGGAGGTGCCCGTGGTCGCCCGCGAAAGCGGTCTCGATGAAAGCCGGGCCAAGGCGCTGGTCCGGCTGGCGGCTGGCATCCGCAACCTGTCGGGCATGGATCTGGAGGAGGGGGTGTCGACCCGCCTGCTGATTTACGCCGCCACGATGATCACCAAGGGTATGCCCGTCGACCGAGCTCTTGAGGCCGCAATCATCGAACCGCTGTCCGACGAACCGGACGTTCAGCAGGCGCTGCGCGATCTTGCCAGCGCTGTCTACGGGTGACGCCATGATCCACGTTCTCGACCTCATGGAGCCGGAGGAAACCGTCGGCAACCTCTGGCACGACATGGCCACGCGCAAGGCCGCAACCGATGCAGAGCGCGCCGTGGGTTTCGATGCCATACGCCCCAGCCTTGCCGCGCTGCTGCGCGCGCTTGGCGGGTCGGCAGGGGTCGAGATCGTGGCGGCGCCGCTTGCTTCCTCAGACCATCGGCCCGGCCTGTTGCGCCGGATCGGCACCCCGCGCGAGATGGCCCATGTGGCGGATTTCGATGGCGACCGCCTGCGTCTTCCTCCTGTGGTGGATGTCTTTTCCACCCACGAGCTGAACCGCGCCGCCTACCTGTGGCTCGCTGCCATCGCCGCCTTTGCTGAGATCCCCGCACGGCAGGAAGATTCCTACCGCAACGATCTGGCGCAGATCACTGCAAACGCGGCTGCGATGGATCGTGCCTTTGCGGCCTGTCCGGGCCTTCAGGACGCCTACCGCGCACTGTGCCTTGAAACCTGTGCTCTGCGGGACCGCAGCGCCCTGCCAAAACATGAGGCATCGGTCGAGCGGATGATCCTCGATCAGATCGGCTGCCAGCGCGGTGGGATCGAGGAAATCGACACCCCAGCCCCGCGCGGCTATCGCAGCTATGCCCCTGTGCCGATCTGGTTGCGCTTCCTGCAGCGCGCCGCTGGCAAGGGCGCATCCGAAACGGCAGAAGAGCCGGGCCAGACGCCCGCCTTTGCCGTCCCGAGCCGCAAGGAAGCCAGACGCGAGGAACGTGATCAGGCCAACCGCAACGATGGCTTCATTATTCACCGCTTCGAGACGATCATGTCCTGGGCCGAGAGCCGGAACATCAACCGCATGGTCGATGACGATGATCAGGACAACGCTGCCAAGGCCGCCGAGGATCAGGATCACCTGACCTTTTCCGAGAACATGAAACGCGCGGCGACCCGGTTGCGCCTGTCGCTGGACCTGTCGCCGCAGGACGCCGATCACGAGATGCTGGCGGGCAAGTTCACCTATCCCGAATGGAACCGCCGCACCGGAGACTACATGCCAGGCCACACCCGCGTGCTGGAGGCCCCGGCCAAACCGCGCGCGGAATACGCGCCCGATCCGCGCCTTGTTGCACGGGTCAAACGGCAGTTCGCGCCACTGCACCCACGTCGGGTGATCCTGCCGCGCCAGATCGACGGCGAGGATCTGGACCTTGACGCGTTGGTCACATCGCGCACCGATATTGCCTGTGGGCAGGAAGGATCGGACCGGGTCTGGCAGGCGGGCCGCCCCACGGCGCGGGACCTTTCGGTGGCGATCCTGATGGATTGCTCCCGCTCGACCGAGGCAGCGATTGGCGACACCTCCGTTATCGAGGTGGCGCGCGAGGCGCTGTCGTCGCTGGCCGAAGGCATCGACACCGCCGGAGACAGGCTTGGCATCTGGGGATTTTCTTCGCTGCGCCGCGACCGGGTTTTCCTGCACCGGGCAAAAACCTTTGCCGAACCGATGTCGCGCGACGTTACAGCGCGGATCGGCGGGCTCACCCCGGGCCACTACACCCGGCTCGGCGCGGCGATCCGCCATGTCTCTGCCCAACTGGCCGAGGAAGGCGCGACGCGGCGTTTGCTGCTGGTGCTGACCGATGGCAAACCCAATGACCTTGACCATTACGAAGGCCAGCATGGGATCGAGGACAGCCGCATGGCCGTCCGCGAGGCCCGCGCCCTTGGGCAAGCGGTGCATGGGGTCATCGTCGATCAGGACGGACAGGACTGGTTCGCCCGGATCTTTGGCCGCGCCGGTTTCACCCTGCTGCCCCATCCCGAGCGCCTGCCACGCGCTCTGCCTGAAATCTATCAAACTCTGACCATGGAGAACTGAGATGAAACCCATCCTTGCCGTCGCCCTGACCCTGCCGAGTACGGCCATTGCCGAGGCCTTTGACCGCCCGATCCCGCAACCGCAGACAGACACCGCGGAGTTCTGGTTTCTCATCGGATCGATCGCGCTGATCCTGGCGCTCGTTGCGGTGCAGATGCTGGTGAGCCGCCGATGAGGCCCTCACCAAAACTTGTCGCCGCACTCTATCCGTTCGGTGCTGGGGCCATGGCGGTGAATCTCTTCTTTGCTTCTCTGATCGGATCCTGGCTGGGCTGGCCGGTGCTGACGCCCTCACAATCGGCTGCCGGGGGGCTGGTCATCGGCCTTCCGGCGACGTACGCCTTCGCATGTCACATCGTGCGATTGATGGAAAAGGCCGACACCGAATGACCGACTGGACAGAATACGGCTTCGCGCTTGGGGTCTTCGTCGCGAGCCATTTTCTGCCGCGTGTTGGGGGACTGCGCGAGCGGCTGATCCGCGCGTTCGGGCGGCGGGTGTATTTCTCGGCCTACGGGCTGCTGTCCCTCGCATTGCTGGTCTGGGTGATCGTGGCTGCGGGCCGGGCGCCCTATGTCGAACTCTGGCCACAGATGCAGTGGTCACGGTGGGTGCCCAACGTCTTGATGCCGCTTTCTGTCGTTCTGGTGACCTGTGGGAGCGGGCTGTCGAACCCGTTCACGCTTGGCGGCAAACGGAAGGCGATTTTCGATCCGGCAAATCCCGGCTTCGCCTCCATCACGCGTCACCCGCTCTTTGTCGCTCTCGCGCTCTGGGCCGGGGCGCATCTTGTCCCCAATGGCGACCTTGCTCATGTCATCCTGTTCGGCAGTTTCACGGTGATGGCCCTTGCCGCGATCCCGGCATTCGATGCCCGCGCGCGGCGGGAACTCGGGCCGCAAGCCGCCAGCTTCTTTGCGGCGACGTCAACCCTGTCGCTAATGTCACTGGCAGATCGCAGCTGGCTGGCGGTCAATGGTCGGGCGCTGGTTATGCGCGCCGCCCTCGGCCTGATCCTCTGGGTTGCCGCGCTGCACCTGCACAGTCTGGTGATCGGCGTTTCCCCCTTTCCGCTCTGAGCGTCAAACACGGAAGAGACGCTGATTGGCTCATTGTTCCCGGACCAGTCGAAACCCCAGGTGTTCCGGGGGCAGGCCAACGGCGCATCCCCCTGAACGGGCATCTCTGATGAAATCGACAATGGCCGCGCGATGCAGGCCGCCCGCAATGCGAACCGCGCAATAGGGTTCGCTCGACGCGATGGAGCCGTCCGGGTTCAGGGTTCCGTTTTCCATGCAGCCGCCGGTCCATTCCCAGACGTTGCCGGAGAGATCAGCCACCCCTTTGGAATTTATTCCAAACCCCCCGGCAGGCCGCAGTGCCGGGCTGGCCGTGCCGCGCAACAAAACCCCGGCCTTGTAACGGGCCAGCATCCTCTCACCCGGATCCAGATCGCCCGGATCCGCGACCGCATCCCCGTAGCGTTCAGCTGCTGCCAATTGCCATTCGCGGTCGGTCGGAAGGCGCCACACATCCCCGGTTACGTCGGAGTACCAGGCCGCAAAGTCACTGGCATCCTGCCAGTTCACCTGCGTCTGCGGCAGTCCCACTCCCTCGGCGGGAACCGGAGTACAGGCACCGGCCTCCACGCAGGCGCCATATTGCTCTCGGCTGACCTGAAATTTCATGATTGAAAACCCCTCGACCCTGAGCAGGATCTCTTGTGGGGTCTGTGCCTTTCCCGCCCGTTCGAAATTCCCGAAGGGGCGGTAGTCAATGACTCCTGCCTCAACGCCCACCATCTCAACCGGGTCAAAGGGCGGGGGCGCAGCTTCCTGCGCGGGCCACATTGCCAGGGCGACAAGCGCGACCAGACCGGTGGCTCCAAACGAAAGCGCAATCCTCTTCATATCCGAACTCCTGAACCATAGCGGGGCGACCAATACTCTGGCCGCCCCCATCATCATCACTGATTGTGCCTGGCCGGTTATGGCAGCGCGGTCTTGCCCTCATAGGCCGCGTTATATTCGACCGGTGCCTGTACCTGCTCCATCAGGTCGTTGTTCCAGTCGCCCTCGACCACCACGTGGGCTGTCGCGCCAAGGTTCACCGCTTCGATCAGATTGTGGTTCACATAGGCATAGACACCGGGTTGCAGGAATTCATAGAGCGCAGCACCGGCAGAGCCACCGCGAATGAACCAGGTTTCCAGGTCACGCTCCGGCGGGTTGTTGAACTTGCCGGTTTCCCAGACAAGGTCACCGTGGCCGCCGATCAGGTGGGGTCGGGTATCCCGGTTCGCCTGGCTGTGGACAAACAGCACCTTCTCGCCCTGCGCCGCATGAAGCGCGTTGTCGCCGGTGAGCGATCCGATCTTGCCGTTGAATACGACATGGCTCGGGATCAGTCCGTTCATCACCTCCAGCGTGTCGGGATAGCTTTCGCCGACATCCTCGAACCGCTTGTAGCTCCCGTCCGCATCCTTCGGAATGTAGAAGTCATTCTCTCCGATGTAGAACACGCGGTCATAACGGACCGGCTCGCCATTGTGGTCGCTCAAACCGTTGCGCGGCAGGACCATGATTGCGCCGGACATGCCGCTGACGACGTGCCAGGGGATCATCGGGCCACCCGGGGCACAGTGATAGACGAAGGTTCCCGGACGGGTTGCCTTGAAGCGCAATGTGGTCTTCTCGCCAGGGTTCACCAGCGTCAACGACCCGCCGCCAAGGGCACCTGTAGCAGAGTGGAAGTCGATGTTGTGCTGCATCAGGTTTTCGGGCGAATTATAAAGCGTCAGTTCGACATAGTCGCCTTCGTGTACCACCATCAAAGGCCCCGGAATTGATCCGTTGAAGGTCATCGCCTGAAGATAGGCACCATCGCCGACCTCGACTTCCTTTTCAACGATCTGCATCTCGAATTCGACGATGCGCGGTTCCGCAGGGGCCACCTGTTCATGCTCGTGGACCATCGGCGGACGGACCAGCCTCCGCTTGATCCGCTTGAGGCTCGACAGGTCGGCAGGCAGGGCCATGGAGGTGTCCATGATTTCTTCGGCTTTGGCAGCCTTTGCAAGAAGCGGCAGCGCGGCAACGCCTGCGCCCCCCATTAATGCGGCTCTTCTCGTCAGCATGTCCCGTTCCTTTCCATTATGACTGCTGTTTGAGAAAAAGCTATCCCGGTCGGGAGCTCAGAACGTTGCGCAAACACAAACTTTCGGTGTGACTGACTCTTGAGGAGTTTTTTTCATTGAACTCGGCTGTTCTGCTCTGAGTGCTGCCTCGAATCCTGTGGGCGCGGCGTTATTGCGGCACGCCGCAACGCGGTGCTGGAGCAGGGCACCCGCCGGAAACCCGGCTGATGCGAATTACGCCCGGCATGGATCGCGGGTTTCGGTGGGGCGGGGCGCGAGGTCGTGCAGTTCGAGGGTAAGCGGTGCAAAGACCCCATGTTTCAATGAAATAAGGGGTTTGAGATACTGGCGCCACCTGAAGAAAGGAGGCGGTAATTCTGGATGGAATGATGCCGGAAGAAGTGAAAGTGTGGGGGATCACGGTCCCCGTTTCCCCAACCAGGAGGCGGAAATGGCCAGACGCGCTCCGCGCCAAGGCTGTTCGAAAGATCTTAGCTGGAGCCGGAATCCGTGAGACGGCTGAGGAGATCGGCACCAACAAATCTCCGGTCGCTCTCTGGGTTAAGAAGGCCGACACTTCCGGGAAGAGCCCAGCTTTTGTCGAGGTCGTTGCTCCGGCGGTCCAGCGGCTGGCCGAGCTTCCTCACGAGTATGGCCACGAGACTGCAAGTAGCACCTCCTGCCGGATCAGTATCGGAACGGCAGCCATTGAGATACCCCCTGGCTATCCTGCCGATCACCTGGAGGAAGTTCTGCGGGCTGTGAGGGCAGCACAATGATTTTGGCGTGCAACCATCGGGTGGTTCGGTTTGATTGTTAGTGCATTGTTGGCCTGCTGCCGTAGGATCAGGTTGTAGAGCAGCCATTTCCTGTCGCTTGTCGCTGGCAAAGCGAGGCGCGCGAACTACCTAGGTACCAAAGGGTTCAAATATAGCAGTTCGGGTTTGGTAGATTGCGACGGCTGCACGCTCCCGCAACCAAAAATAACGCACAACAATTACAATATGATAGCGCCCCAAGGGGCGCCTTCTGCGTTTGTAGCCCTGGAAGTGTGGAAGCACTCTGGAAGCACGCGGGGACAACTCGCGCCGTAGTAAAACGGCAACAGGCACTTGCGCCGGTAAACGACTTCGAGACACTGCACGCCTGAGATCAACAGGGAACCGAGGAGCAGAAGAAGCCGATTGGCACGACCGGCCCTAAGCCGTCCTCGACGCAGCAAGATCAGATCGCCGAACCTACTTCGCTGCGTTACCACACGACAGCTCCAAGCCCTATTAGCTTAGTCCACTGGAAGTTTTGACGATCGCTATTCGTATGGTTCTTCGCGGCAGTCTGCAATTTCCTTACTGGCGCAGAGTGCCATTTTGACAGGCAGGCCCGCAGGATTGTAGGAGGGACCATGAAGAAGATCGCCGGATTTTTCTTGTTGTTTTGCATTGCTGCGGTCGCACTGGTCTTTTTCGCCTGGTCCCAGCCGTCTCAAATAAAGCATTATACCGCCGAAGACCTTGTAGGATTAACCTGCGCAGAGCTGAGCGCACGGCATGACGACTTCATCTTCGCATATCATGATGCCGAAATTGCCAACTATAGGCGAACAGGTGGTTTTCAGGATGATCTGGGCCTGCCGCAGGAAGAGACCTTGCCGTTTATCGTTCTCATGAGATGGTTCATGCAAGACAACGAAATCATTGAGGCGGATCTCGTGCATTCTTCTTTACCTTCGAAAACACTCCAAGGCACGAAATTCTATTATGAAATATCTGCTGCATGTGCCTCAGCTTCCCCGTTGAGGGCAGTTGACGTGATGCAGCAAGTGGCAACGAAACTCAATCTGATTGATCCGGCCTTGTCTCCATAAGAGACATTCCTATCAGATATGGGATCGCCGTCCGGCTGGCAGATTTCACGACTTTGCAAATGTCACTATCTGCGCATTGCAGTCGATCATGAACGGCGACAAAAGCCTACGAACGACCATGTCAGCAGCTCGGCCCTAGATGTCGCATGAGGGATCTGGTGGTGAAGTCAATACGTCTCCAGAACTGATTGCTGCTGCTTTGATCGCGAACTTCACCTTCGTATGAGTCGCTCAGTCTCATCCGCAGTGTCGAGAGGAAGAAGTGTCCCATCAGGCAATGGTCGCTGCAATTGTTGGGCAGCCTCAATAGGCGAATTTGGCCAGAGGTCCCGCTCGGTCGGCTCCGTCAAAATCATCGGCATAGCCTTCGGATGGACCGCAGCGACCTCCGCATTTGGCTGACACGTCAGAAAGGCAAAAAGATCGTCCTCTGTCTCCCCATCCTTGAGCGATTATATCGGCGCGCGGGCACTGCTCAGCGGCTTGCCAAACGTGAAATGGCTGCTCGGGGATCGCGGATATGACGCTGACTGGTTCAGAGAAGCATTGCAGGACCAGGGAATACGCGCCTGTCGCCCCGGTCGAAGGAAACGCAAGACGCCAGTCAAATGCGATAAGAGCTGATACAAGCGGCGCGATCGCATCGAAATCATGTTCGGCAGGCTCAAGGACTGGAGGCGTGCAGCGACCCGCTATGACCGATGTCCAAAGGTCTTCCTCTCGATCATCGCCCTCGCCGCAGTCGAAATCTACTGGTTCTGAATCCCGACACTATGGCCTGAATCCGGACCTCAGACCTGTTCGAACTGGCTGGACCGTGTTGAGGAGGAACCTTCGCGATCTGTCACATTCTGTTCCGGCCTGTGCTTTGGGCGCGCAGACAGAAGGGTATCGGCGGGGTTCTGAACCGCGACGAAATGGTCGGGGCTAACCTCTCTCATCTTTGAACGTTCCGGCGCGTACCCTACGGGAAGCAGCAGTTTTGGTGGCTGCACGGCGGGCAGCTGCGGGCGTTGGGCGCCACGGCGCGAGGGATCGGCCACCGGCACGGCGGCAAGCAGCCGCTGCGTATAGGGGTGCTGCGGGTCGTGCAGCACAGCTTCGGTCGGGCCGGTTTCAACGATCTGCCCGGCCCACATCACCGCGACACGGTGACTGACCCGTTCGACCACCGCGATGTCGTGGCTGATGAACAGGAAGGACACACCGTCCTCGGCCTGCAGCCGCGCCATCAGGTCGGTGACCTGACGCGCAACCGATACGTCCAGCGCCGACACCGATTCGTCGGCGACGATCAGGGCGGGGCTCACCGACAATGCGCGGGCAATGCAGAGCCGCTGGCGTTGCCCGCCGGAAAACTGATGCGGAAACCGGTCCGCGGCAGCGGGTTCCAACCCGACTTTTTGCAGAAGTTCCCCGGCCAGCGCGCGGCGGTCGCGGCGCGACAGGCGCTGGTGGATATGGGCCGGTTCGGTGATCAGATCGCGTACTGACATGCGCGGATTGAGGCTGGCGAAGGGGTCTTGAAACACCATCTGGGCGCGCTGACGCAGGGGGCGCATTTCAGCAGCATTGAGCCCGGTAATTTCCTGCCCTTCCAGCCGGATACGGCCCTGGCTGGGTTCGACCAATCGCAAAACGGCGCGGGCAAGGGTGGATTTGCCGCAGCCGGATTCGCCCACCAGTCCCAGCGTTTCCCCCGGAGCAATGGAGAGCGAAACACCGTTTACGGCGTGATAGTCCAGATGCCCGCCCGGTAACACTCCGCGGCGCACCGGAAAATGAACCGCGAGGTTTTCGACCTCCAGTACAGGGGAAGTCGGACGCAACAAAGGCTTGGGCGCGCCACTGCCGAGTTTCGGCGTCGCAGCCATCAATTGTTGCGTATAAACAGCCTGCGGGCGGGAAAAGATCTCGGCCACGGGGCCTTCCTCGATCTTGTCGCCCTGTTTCAGCACCACCACGCGGTCGGCAATATTGGCAACCACGCCCATGTCATGTGTGATGAACAGAACCGCGGTGCCGATTTCCTCTTGCAGTTGCCGGATCAGGGTGAGGATTTCAGCCTGCGTCGTCACGTCCAGTGCGGTGGTGGGTTCGTCCGCGATCAACAGGTCGGGGCGGCAGGCCAGTGCCATGGCGATCATCACCCGCTGGCGCAAGCCGCCAGACAATTCGTGCGGGAACTGGTCAAGGCGACGTTCGGCTTCGGGGATCTTCACCTGCTCGAAGGCGTCGCGTGCGGCTGTGCGGGCCGCGGCGGCATCAAGGCCCTGGTGCAGTTGAAGGACCTCGGCCACCTGGTCGCCCAAAGTCATCACCGGGTTGAGCGCGGTCATCGGCTCCTGAAAAATCATCGATACCCGGTTACCGCGCACCTGCTGCATATGCCGGTCGCTGAGCGCCGAGAGCTGCAGGTCCGGCGTGCCGTGAAGGGTGACGGTGCCGCCCGCGATTTGGCCGCCTTCGCGTTCGATAAGTCGGAGCAATGCCAAAGCGGTTGCCGATTTCCCAGAGCCGGACTCACCCACAAGAGCCAGCGTTTCCCCCTTCGCGATCTCGAAGGAGATGCCCTTGACCGCCTCGTGCGATCCGAAGTTCAGGCGCAGGTTATCGACACTCAGAAGGGGGATACGGGTCATGGCTCAGCTCTCGGTCTTGAGGGTGCGGTCACGTCGTTCTGGATGGTCGCGGAAATCGGGCATCACCGGGGTCCAGCGCCGGGCGGAAGGGGTGATTTCCGCGCGGTAAGGATCTTTACCCACCACGTCCCAGCGCAGGGTTTCGCCGAGTTCGATCATGCCCATGGCGCCGGCAGGGTCGCCTTCGGTGGTGAAGCTTTCGGTCAGCGATTGTTGCGTCAGATGCGGGATGCCATCGATGGTGGTAACGGTGTTCCAATGCACGTGCCCCGACAGGCAGACCACCGGCACTTTGGCCTGTGCCAGCGCGGCGCGGGCACGGTCGGCCATCGGATAGGTGGAATGGCCCGGGTTGTTCTGGAAGTAGTAGTTACCGATCTGCGAATGACCCGACACCGGCACGTGGCTGACCACCAGAAGCGGCCGGTCAGCGGCCTGCACGGTGCGGGACAGCCACAGAAGATCGGCTTCGCGTAAGACGAAACCGGTATGCTCCGGCGTGCGTTGAATGCGGGAGTCCGCGCGCCACAGGGCGATACGCCAGTCGCCGATATCGTGGGTTTCATGGCCCAGAGACTGGCCGAGGATTTCTTCGTTTTCCTCGACGCTCAGATAATCGCGGTCGTGATTGCCGTTGAGGTGCCAGATCGGTTTTTCAACAGCGCGGAATGCCTCAGCCACTTCGGCTTCAAGCCGCAGGTCGGTGGCATGGTCGACATCAGAAATCCGGTCCCCGAGGTCCAGCACATGGTCAACGTTGGCGTCACGGACATAGCGGGAAAATTCATCCATCAAGCCCATGGCGGCATCGCCGCGCTTGGTGGCGGACGGGGTTCCGTGGTGAATGTCGGCAACGATGGCAAGGCGAACGGTCATGACGGGATATTCCTGAAAGTGTGTTTTGGGGTGAGGCCCGCCGCCGCCTGGGCGACGGGCCATTTCATGATCAGTTGGTCGCGAAGGAGATCGAACCGGCGCGGAAGTCGAGCACATAGGGAATGTGGCCCGGCTTCGGCGCCCAGCTCACGTCCTTGCGCATCGCCCAGCTTTCGAACGGACGATAGAGCGGCAGCACCGGCGGATCCTGCTTGATACGTTCCATCAGCTCACCATAGGCAACCTTGCGTGCCTCGACGTCCTTGGAGAAGCGGAAGCGTTCCCAGATTTCGGCATAGCCCTCATCGGTGTTGAAGCGGCCTTCTCCTTCGGAGGGGCCGTTGGGAGCCCACATCACGCCGAAGGATCCGAAGGGATCAGCGAAATACATCGGGTTCGACCAGTTGCGGGTCATCATCTCGGGCGAACGGCCCGACCATTTCTCGGCGATGTTGACGCGGCCATTGATGCCGACCTCTTTCCACATCTCGGTGATGGCCTGAGCGGCCAGCATACCGTTGGTGTAATAGGTCGGGTGGGTGTCAAAGGTGACCTCGAACCCGTCGTAACCGGCTTCCTTCAGCAGTTCCCTGGCCTTTTCGGGGTTGTATTCGAAGGTCTTCAGCTCCGGCATGTAAAGATCGCCGTATTCCTTCAGCGTGTGGGTGGAAGGCACCACCGCCTTGCCCAGCCACAGCGCCTCGTTCAGCGTGTCGCGGTCGATGGCGAGGCTCAGCGCCTGGCGGATGCGCGCATCGCGCAGCTTGGGGTGGTTCACGTTCATGATCATGACGTGGAACAGCGGCGTGGCGCTGCCGACCGTGTGCAGGTTCTGGTCGCTTTCGATCAGCGACAGCTGGTCGGGGGCGATGTTGGTGATGATCTGAGCTTCGCCGGTCTTCAGCGCTGTCACCCGCGATGCAGTTTCCGGGATCTGCTGCACGGTGGCCTTGGCCAGCGGCGCCTTGTCGCCCCAGAAATCGTCGAAGCGTTCATAGACCACGCGTTCGCCGGGAACGAATTCGGAGATCCGGTACGGGCCAGTGCCGACCGGCGCCAGCGAGAAGGCTTCGAAATCGTCATGCTCGGCCACTTTGGGGTCGCCGGTCAGGCCCTTGGTGTACTCCTCGGGGATGATCATGACCTGCTGCAGGTTCAGCAGAGTTTCCCACAGCGGTTCTTCCTTCTCGACCATGATACGCACGGTCAGGTCGTCGATTTTCTCGGCCTTGACGAAGTTCGACAGACGGTCGCGCGACCGCACCACATAGGGCGGGAAATCGGCTTGGTACATGCGGTTGAGCGAGAACACCACGTCGTCGGCGGTCATTGCTTCGCCGTTGTGGAAGGTCACGCCGTCGCGCAGCGTCAGCTCCATGGTCTTGGCGTCGACCAATTTCCATTCGGTGGCCAGTGCCGGAACCCATTCGGCGTCCAGCGTGTCGTGGTTCTTGCCGATCAGCGTGTCAAAGCTGTTGTAGTAGAATTGCGAACCGACGTTGGAATGGTCGCGGCCGGGGTCGAGGTAGCTCGACACGTTGGCGGCGCCGACGGTGATTTCCTGGGCAGATGCGCCCGAGGCGATCCCTGCGGCGAGGGCGGTGGAAAGCAGCAGTCTCAGCATTGTCTTTTCTCCGTGAGGATTGAGTAGACGTTTGAAGGAGCGGGCGTTTGCGCCTCTGTTGTTGGTATGTCCGGGGTTATCGTTCGCGCAGCCGCACATCGGCGCCGTCGCGCAGCCAGTCGCCAAGGATCTGCACCGCGAAAGTGATCAGCAGGATCATCAGCGCCGGGGCAGCCACGATCCACGGGGCGGTCGGCATGTAGTCGCGGCCGATCCCGACCATCGATCCCAGCGTCGCGGTGGGCGGCTGCACACCGAGGCCGAGGAAGGACAGGGTGCTTTCCAGCAGCACGATGTTGGACAGCGACAGGGTGAACTGCACCACGATGGGAGAGACGATGTTGGGCAGCAGGTGATGCCGGGCGATGCGCAGCGGGGCAGCCCCGGCGGCGCGGGCGGCCTCGATAAAGGGCATGTTCATCAGCCGCTTCACCTCGCCGCGCACGATGCGGGCGTATTGTTCCCAGCCAGCAAGACCGAGGACCAGCACGATTACCTCGATCGAAGAGCCGAGGATGGCCAGCAGGAACAGCGCAACCAGGGTAAAGGGGACGGCGATCTGGGTGTCGACCGCAGCCATGATGCTGGCTTCGGTGCGGCCACCGACGATCCCGGCGAGCAGCCCCAGTGCGCCGCCGATCAGCAAGCCCAGCGTCGCGCCCAGCACCGCGAGCATCAGGGTCAGCCGCAGCCCGTAAAGGCTGCGCGAGAACACATCGCGGCCCAGCTCATCCGTGCCCAGAAGGTAGCCCGTCTTGGCGCGTTCGAACCCCAGTGGCGGGCGCAGGCGCGAGATCAGGCTTTGCGAATTGGGATCAAAGGGCGCGAGCAGCGGTGCGAAAATTGCTAGGATCACCAGGGCCAGACCGATCAGGATCGCGGCCTTCTGGATCACATCGGCGCTACGCCATAGCTGCAATGCGGCGGCCGGGGCAGAGTTCGAGGGAACGGCGGGATAAGTCATGGATCAGCCTTTCACGGTGTGGCGCAGGCGCGGATCGGCCCAGGCATAGGCAAGGTCGACGGCGGCGTTGATCACGATCACGGCCAGGGCGACGGTCAGCACACCGAATTGCAGCACCGGGTAGTCACGGCGCAGGGCCGAAGTGACCAGCAGGTCGCCAATGCCCGGCCAGGCAAAGATCGCCTCGATCACCACTGACCCGGATGCCGCCAGACCAGCCACCTGCAGCCCGATCACCGACAGGATGGTGATGCCCGCGTTGCGCAGCCCGTGTTTGACGATCACCGCGTTTTCCGGCAGCCCCTTGGCCCGGGCGGTGCGCATGAAATCCTGCCCCAGCACGTCCAGCATGGCGTTGCGGGTGAACCGTGTCAGCGCCGCAATTAGTACACCCGACAGGGCGATAGTGGGCATGATGAAATGCCATGCGGTGCCATTGCCCACCACCGGCAGCCAGTTCAGCCAGTAGGAAAAGATCAGAACCATAAGGGTGGCGAGGACGAAATTGGGGACCGCATAGCCGAGGAAGGCCACCACCATCACCGCGCTGCCGACCCAGCTTTTGCGCCAGATGGCGGCGGCAATGCCCAGCGGGATCGATACGAGAAGGGTGAGCCCGACTGCCGACAGCAGCAGCTGGGCCGAGGGCCAGATCCGTTCCATCACGATCTCGGCGACGGGGCGGCGTTCGATGAAGGACAGGCCGAACTGGCCGTCAGTGAAGGACCGCAGAAAGGCGAGGTATTGTGACAGCACCGGCCGGTCGAGTTCGTAGTATTTGATCAGCAGCTCGCGGTCTTCGCTGGTCATGCCTTCGCCGATGACGAAATCGACCGCATTGCCCGACAGGCGGGTGGCGAAGAACACGATGGTGACGATGACGAAGAAGGTCAGCGCCATCCGGAGCAGGGTTCGCAGGGCAAAGCTCAGCATGGTCACACTCCGGTCATGGCGGGGCGGGCGGGGGCGTGGCCCGGGCGCGCCAGATGGACGAATTCGACACCGGCGGCGGCGGCAGCCATGCCGTCGGTTGCGGCGGTGTCTCCGATGAAAACAGCGGCCCCGGCGGCAACGCCTGCGCGGCGTAGCGCCTCGCGCGGCATGTCGGGGGCGGGCTTGCCCAGGCTGGTGGCCTGGGCCTGTGGCACGATGGCCGAGACCGCCGCCCAGAGTGCTCCGGTTTCGGGCACAGGGGTGCCGTCGGCTGCCGGATGGCTGGTATCGGGATTGGTGAGGGTAACGGGAATACCGGCATTGGCGCATTCCGCGATGCGGGCGATGTCGGCAAAGCTGAGCGCGGGATCGCGTGCCAGCACCACCCGTTCGGGCGCGGTGCGGTCCAGCAGCAGATCGAGTTCCTGCGCCAGGCTCTGCAGCGGATCGCTGGCGTAAAGCGCGATGCGGGCGCCAGGGCGGGTGCGGTGCAACGCGCGCAGGGTCATTTCCCCGGCCAGCAGCACCCGTTCGGGCGGCAGTGCCAAACCCAGCCCGCCCAGCCGTGCCGACAGGGTTTGCGCGGTGTCGGTTGAATTGTTGGAGACGACCCACAGCCGGTCGCCGCAGCGTTTGAACAGGTCCGGAACCTCCGGCAGCACCGTATCACCGGACACCAGACATCCATCCAGGTCGGCCAGAAGGGCCGCCCGGTCGGTCCAGGGGCCGTCAAGGAACTGCTGCAATCGGATCGGGTGGGCCATGCCAATATCTCTCTGTTCGGGGAAATCCCCGTTCCCGCCCGCTGGCGAGGTTTTTTCGTTTTGCTGGGCCGCAGTGGGCGGCTGTTGTTGGCTGTATGTCGCCCGACTGTAACCGGGGCGTTACGTGTTGAAGTCTATGTTGCAGCTCATGAAGGTATCGGTTTCAGGAACGGCCTCAGGCCTGTCGCTTTCGCGTTTGCGCGCTCTCACGGCGGTTGCCGAGGAAGGGTCCTATTCTGCTGCCGCGCGTCGAATCGGCATTTCGCACAGCGCCGTGGCGCAGCAGATCCGTGATCTGGAACGCGCATATGACATCCACCTGTTCGACCGGGCGCGCGGGACGCTGCTCCCGACGCCCGCCTGTCTTGAGCTTTGTGATGTCGCGCATCGCATGCAGCGGGCGCAGGAGGATGCCGAACGCGTTCTTGCGCGGCGCGGTCCGTCGGGCAAGCACCGGCTGCGGATCGGCCTTGGCAACTCGATGCCCGGGATTGCGATTGTCGGCCGCGTGCTTGATCTGAACCCATCGCTGACGGTGTCGGTCGAAAGCGGATCGCATCAGGATATCATGGCCGCAGTCTCCCGGCGCGAGGTCGATGTCGCCGTGTTGCCGGATTTACCCCCCGATCCCCGCTTCCGCCGCTTCCCGGTCCTGTCGCAGGAAGTTGTGGCGATCGTCTCACCGGATAACCCGATGGCGCAGCAAAGTGAGGTGTCCCTGTCGCGGCTTGCGGCCAGTCCGCTTGTGTTCCGGTCTCCCGGATCCTCGACCCAAAAGGTGGTGGACCGTGGCTTCCGGCAGGCCGGACTGGTCCCTGAACCGAGGTTGACCGCTGACACCCGCGACGCCGTCTACGAAGCGGTTGCGCTTGGCATCGGGGTCGGCTTCATGTGGCGCTATGGGACCTACCGGTCAGACACCGTACGCCGGATCAGCGTCCCGGAATTTCGATCGCGTGTGGATGAGGTTGTCTTTTCCCTGGCAGATGAAAAGAACGCTGTGATCGATCTGTTTTTCAACACCGCCAGCCAGTTCCTGCCGGATGCGTTGATGCAGATATGACGGTTGCAAAGTTGCCGGCTTCCAATCCGCCCATGTAGCAGGCGCGAAACAGACGCAGCACTCAGCCCTACCAATGCGCGTATGTTAACGGCGCGGAATGTGAAGGAGGCGCTCGTGAAACTGGTCGGGTCCCATACATCACTTCCCTCGTTTACAATGCGTGTCGTTTCGAGGTCCGTTGTGAGGAAGCTGCAACGCAGCAATCGGCAATTAAATCAACGGCAGGATTGGGCCGTCCGCGAAGACGGCCCGTGTCTTTGAATTTCAACGGCTTCAGAGATCGCTAACGTCTCTTCAAGCTCGTCGCCAAGGTATCGAACGGTGCTATCCATCTTCGTAGGGCCGAGTAACAGTTGAACCGCACGCAAGTTGCCAGTCTTGCGATAGGTGAGTGTGTAACCTTGGTTCGTCTCCACGTATTGGGAGCACCTGACGAAGCGGGCGGATCCGACCCGGATTGTCGGACGGTGCCCGGCGTGACGAGGCATTGCGGCCCGAGATCCGGCGGGTTTTCGAAGTGAACTGGCGGGTCTATGGCGTTCGGAAGGTCTGGCGGCAATTGCAACGGGAAGGTGTTGACGTCGCCCGCTGCACGACAAGCAGGCACCATGCCCGCTGTCTGCTTCATGAGTTGCATCCCATGCCCGCATGCACGGAGAGACTGCCTATGATGCTAGCCCATCACCCCGTGACAATACTGTGATCTGGATACATGCTCACGAGAGAAACTTTGGAGGCTAGCCGGAACACATCAACGTATTGGCGGCCGCGAGGCACTGCCGCGTCAGCGCCGGTGGGTGGCTGCAATTCGCGATACTTCTTCATAGATCCCGGCCAATATATTCAGGCTTTGACTTGCATCTTTGAGGCGCTGGTCGAACTCAGGCAGGCTTTTGATCTGTTCGATCAGCAAGCGCTGGCGGATTGAGCTATAGTCATCAGTGACTTGTTTGCCTTTCTCGGTCGCCTGATAGGTAACGCCAGTCCTTCCAGACCCTTGTTTTGAGACAAAACCTTCGCCGACCAGTTTGCGCATCGAATACTGGATATTTGGTATGTCATCGCGATTGGTCAGACGTGCCAGTTCTTTGATGCTCTTTGCACGGTCATTCATGCGGACAAGATGCAGCAAGGCATTTTCGGGACCCGTGGCGGCGATACCGCCGACCGACGCCAGGCATTCAGTTTGCCACCTCCCAAAAGCTTCGAAACAGCGCATCAAGGAAAATTCGAGCTCGGTGCAGGCGACCTCGGTATCACTGCCTGACAAATGCCAATGATAGTCGAGATCTTGCGGGTCTTGATCCATAGCCATCGGCTACCCTCCCATCAACCAGATAGACCTTACAGTCGATTTTGTTTGACTGAAAGGAATTTTGGCATACGCTTTCGAATCAATAATCAAATTAAAAATCTATCCTATGGGAGGGAAAGTTGACTACTAATATGATGAAGGACAAGTCTGGCTTTAAATTGGGGACGTTTTCGTCAAACTGCTCCTCTGGCATGACGGTCACGAAATCACCGGACCGTTGGGTGAACAGCTGGGAAAACAACCTCAAACTGGGAAAAATGCTGGATGAGGCGGGCATTGATTTCATGCTGCCCATCGCCCGCTGGGTGGGATACGGCGGCGAGACGGATTTTCACGGCGGCGTCCTTGAAACGGTTACCTGGGCCACCGCCTTGCTGGCATCGACCAAGAACATCAGCGTCTTTGCGACAATGCATACGGCTGCCAACAACCCGGTTGTTTCGGCCAAACAGATCGCCACAATGGATCAGGTCGGCAACGGGCGCGCCGGGCTCAACATCGTAGCGGGCTGGAACAAACCTGAGTACGAGGCGCTGGGACTGACCCTGCCGGATGACCATGAGACCCGCTACGGCTACGCGCAGGAATGGTTCGATATCATCGAAAAACTCTGGACGTCCGAAGACTACTTTGACTGGGACGGGCAATATTTCAAACTCAAGCATGTTGCCGGCGATCCGAAGCCGATAAACGGCCGTCCCCCGATCCTGAATGCCGCGGGTTCTGAAACCGGCCGCGCCTTTGCCACCGACAACGCCGATTATCTTTTCACGCCCGCGATTGATCTGACGCGGTCGGTCGATGAGCTCAAAGAGCTGAAGGAACTGGCGAAATCCAAGGGCCGCGATGTTGGCGTTTTGACGTTCAGCCATGTCATCTGCCGAGAGACCGAAGAAGAAGCCACTGCGCTGCGGGACCGGCTGATGGGCGATTTGGCAGACTGGGAGGCGGTGGACAATCTGGTGAATCTGCAATTTGCCCATGCTCAGTCGTTCCCTCACGATTTGCTGGCCCAGATCAAGAATCTGTTCGCAATGGGGCATGGTGGTTTCCCGCTTGTCGGCACGCCAAGACAGGTCGCGGACGGCATCATCAAACTGCATGAAACCGGTTTTTCCGGTACCACGCTGTCCTTTGTCGATTATGTCGAAGAGTTCCCGTATTTTCGCGACAAAGTCCTGCCGTTGCTTGCCGAAGCGGGTATCCGGTAATGGAGCTGCCATCCTCCAAGTCGTTCACCAACGCGATGCGCGCGTTGGTGGGCAACTGCTCAGTCATCACGGTTGGCGAAGGCAATGACATCTCTGGTCTGGTCGTCACGTCAGCAATCTCGCTGAGCGCTGAACCGCCGCTCCTGCTCGCCTGTGTCAATCGAAACTCTTCCAGTTGGCCCCTGCTCGACAAGTACCGAAAGTTCGGCTGGTCATCTCTTGGCGCGGGTCACCAGCAGATTGCTGAGAACTTCTCGGGGTTTGGCGGGGTGAAAGGGCCAGACCGATACAGGGACGGAGACTGGGAGACTGCTGAAAGTGGTGCTTTACTATTGAAAGGGGCGCCTGCCGCATTCGATTGTGAGGTCGAGGAGATGATTGATCGCGCAACGCATTCGATTGTGATCGGCAGGGTGCGCGCCATCCGCGAAAGTGAAGATGCCGGGGCGCTCATTTATTGGAACGGATCATTCATACCAATGAACTAGCCAAAGCTTGAGTCGGTGCGATCGAGGAACGACCATTTCCAATCACGGGGGCAGGAAGCCGCGCTCTAGCATCGTTTGGGCAAGGCAAGGCCCGAAGAAGGCCCTCTAAGCGAGTTTGCTAGGGGCTTACGCCAGGACTTTGCAAAGTGTCCGCTCTTGGGAGATCTTCTGAGTTCTTTCGCGCTTGCAGCGGAGGCTCCGTCGCGCTTCGTGTTAATGTCGCGATTTGGCTGACTGCCGTCATTTGCTGGTCCACCCGACGCATCATGGCCGCGTACCAATCTTTGCAATGCGGCATGCCAGCGTCGAGCCTAGTATCTGCTCGTTGTGACCGGAGCATTCTACGTCTCGTGTGCGAAGTGGTTCGTTGTTGCCCTTGTTAGGTCCGTCATTGTGCGGGCAAGGCCATCCATATGCCCGCAAACATCAACGCTCCGCCGATATTTACCCACGTATGCCAAACCGCATACCGGAAAGGCAGCGCTTTTTGGGCGTAGAATGCCGTTCCAACGACGTAAGCGACGGCCCCGGCCACGATACACCACAGTGTCGCAATGGGCACATTTGTGAGGTCAGGCAAGGCGCTCAATCCAAGTGCGCCCAGTCCGAGGTAGGACGCTGTTGACCATTGCGACTTGACTGTTTCGTTTGTGATTTTGTTCCAGACAGCCACGACAGTCAGGCCCCAGCAGATCCACAGCAGGGTCATCGTCCACGTGGTGCTTGCCAACACGAAAAAGGGTGTGAAAGCGCCAGAAATGCTGGGATAGATTGCAGCGTGATCAATGCGTCGCAATAGTTTGCGCCGGTGATGCCAAGTGGAAAAGTGATAGGCGGCGGAAGCCAGATTAGATGCCAACGAACAAAGCAAGTAAATTACGACGGCAAGAACCAATTTGGGCTCGAGGCCACTGATTGATTTGGAAATCAGAAAACCGCCCGCCGTCAGGATCAACGCCAGTGCGATACCATGCATGACAGCGTCGGCTCGTCGGTGTGTTTGGTTAGGGGTTGGATATGTCGTTTTTGTCACGTCGGTCCCGGAAAAATGGATTGCTGACGCTACATCCGGGCCTAAAGAGTGTCCATGCTTCCGGGGCGTCAGTTGGTGGTGCCTCAATGTATGAATTTGACTGCTTTGCCCGCGCTGCCTCCAGTTGATCGGATAGCCATACTGCACTTGCGGTGAAAGTCAGCTCTCGCGGGCGTCATCGCAGAAAAAACTGCGGCGTATCGTGTCAAACGGCTGAGTTTGCAAATGTCGCTTCCCTGCGCGTTGCTGCCGCTCGTTGAACGGCGCTGCAAAAGCCCACGTGAAGCACCTCCGACTGGGGCGGGCTTCGGCCCTTTCATGCCGTTCGCCGGGTTGGTCATTGCTGCGGCACGGTTCCCCCGAACCTTGCATTCGTTGCAGCTGCAGAATTGAAGGTGCCGATGGGCTGATCCAAGTATGATACGGCGCCTTTGCAGCCTTGGCTTGGCGGTCCTCGATTGGTAGGGCGGTTCGGAATGGTGATTGAAAGGAAAGCCCTATGATTCAGCCCGTTTCCTCGTTCAAGGAGAACCTTCACAATCTGCCATCCATTGACGGGATCGAGAGATTGGAGATGGTTGATGCCGCAGGCGATTTGGTCGCGTCCATTGAGAACCAACCGGGCAAGCAGGGGGCCCTGGCGGTCTACCAATACCTGTTGGCGACGTATGGGGTTCTGAATGCCGAAGCTGCGACACACGGGCTGGCGGTCTTTGCGGAACATACCGAGGATGCGCGAAACCGACCCGGCGCGCATCCGAACATAGACCGCCTGTTCGAGATACAAGGCGGTGGAGGGTCCTTGGACATGCGGCTCGTAAAGCAGTAACCGCCCAGGCTGCTCCTGTGTAAGAACTGACACGATTTGAGACACAGATGCACGGGAGGTGACCTGCTCCCCTTTGAGTCCGCGGTTGTTTGTTCGCTCTGTTCAGTGTTTGGTCGTCTATTGACCGTTGGTGATACTCCCACGGAGTGAGCCCGTCGAGGCTCGTGTGGGGGCGATGGTGATTGTAATCGTCACGCCAAGACGCGATCAGCTCCCGGGCGTGGCGCAGGTTGGCGAACAGGTGCTCGTTGAGGCACTCGTCTCGCAGGCGGCCGTTGAAGCTCTCGACGAAGCCGTTCTGCATGGGCTTTCCAGGCGCGATGTAGTGCCACTCGACCTTCCGGTCTTCCTGCCATTTCAGGATGGCATTCGACGTAAGTTCGGTCCCATTGTCGCTGACCACCATGCACGGATAACCGCGCGTTCGGGCGATATTATCGAGCTCACGGGCAACCCGCCGGCCGGAGAGTGAGGTGTCCACGACCGCGGCCAGGCATTCCCGGCTGAAGTCGTCGATGACGCAAAGCACCCGGAACCGGCGCCCGTCCGAAAGGCTATCTGAGACGAAGTCCAGGGACCATCGCTGGTTTGGCCCTTGCGGGATCGACATCGGCGCACGTGTTCCAATCGCTCGCTTGCGACCGCCACGCTTGCGCACTGTCAGGCCTTCTTCACGGTAGATCCGATAGAGCTTCTTCCAGTTAACTTGCCAGCCCTCTCGGCCCAGTAGGAGGTGCAGTCGTCGGTAGCCAAACCGCCGACGCTCCCCGGAGAGCTCCTTCAGCCTCTCTCGGAGCTCTGTGGCCTCAGGCCTGGCTGGTCGCCGCCTGTAGACGCGCGGATCAATCCCGGCCAAGGCACAGGCCCGCCGCTGGTTGTAGTTCTTCTCTGTCATGGCCCAGTCCACGGCTCTCCGCCTTGCACCGGGCTTCAAAAGTTTTTTCCCAGCATTTCCTTCAGCGTGGCCACGTCGAGCATGTGTTCCGCCAGCAATTTCTTCAGCTTCGCGTTCTCGGCTTCGAGCGCCTTCAGCCGTTTGGCCTCCGACACTTCCATGCCGCCATACTTCGAACGCCACTTGTAGAACGTGCCATCACTGATGCCATGCTTCCGGCAGAGCGATGCCAGCTTGGTGCTCCTTCAAGATGCCAATGATCTGTTCTTCGCTGAATCGGCTCTTCCGCATCGTTTGTCTCCTCGTTTGGAGAACAGGCTAACTTCAAACCGCGGACTTTTCAGGGGAGCAGGTCAGAGGCTGAGGCCCGTTCGGCCCAGAGCCGCCGTTGGCCAATGGGTCAAGATGCTGCGGCGCGGCCCGCCAGAGCCGCCATTCGCTGCGAGACCAACATCCGCTAGCACTTTGAAGTCGGGAACGCGACGCAAACAAGCGCTGAATACGGCAGGTTGAGCACCTGCAACACAGAGGTTTCCGCACTGTCGCTATTGGAGGCATCGAGAAAGCCTGGGCCGCACAACATCACTCGAACCTTTGCTCGTCATCTCTGTCTCTTTTTGCCTCGCGGTCGCGCTCTTCCTGTTCCACCTTTCTTAGCTTTGGCGCCACCTCCGCAAGGTATTCCGCCACTCCTGGAATTGCCGCTTCGGAGACTTCTTCAAGCGCCGTTATCCGCTGGCCAACGATGTTTGCGCGACTGCCAGACCAGCTCATTGGAGCTATGTGTTCAACAAACACCGAGAGCACTTCAACCGGGTTCGGCGAAGCCGTAATCAGCGCCAAGCCTTGTTCCGTTAGGTCATCAATTCCGCCATCCCGACTACTTCCAAATGGCGAAATGGCTCGGGCAACCAAACTCCAAGCAGAGGCTTCGCCCGCGTTTGCGCACCAAGCAGTAAGATCAGTTGGTTCAATTTGAGAAAGTGGGTTCTCGAAGTGTGAGCTTCCTTCAAAGGCACGAAAGCGCTTGTAATCCTTGATTTCACCTTGGAGAAGAGCACGGGTAAGGAACGGGTCGTACAAGAACTTGATTATAGTAGCGACGGCAGAGTCGAACTGATAGTAGCGCATTGCGGCCCCGTCTTCCGGGTCGAACAGACTGTCAAGCAGGTCTCCAATCGCAGCATCTTCACAATCGTATCTAAGGCAGTGCCCGAGGACTTTGGTCAGTCGATAGTCACCATTTCCGCCCGGATCGTTGTCATGTTCAAGCAAGTGCTTTGCGGCCGCCCGAAGAGCTACGCTGCGCAAGCCTGTTCCGAGCAACTCCTCAGTGTCCTTTTTATCATGAAGTCTCATAGAGAGCCCTTCCAAAAGGCCCCGCTCGCCACCTTCCTTCGTCACCATTACTCTTGCGAGCTGCTCCGCTCTCGCCGACCCTGAATCTTGATACTCCTCCCGCCAAAGCAGATCCTCAAACCCTCGGGGATTGTCCGTGCCACGGAGCGCTGCCAAGCAGCGTTCGAAGTCTTGATCAGAGAAGCTCCCTTTCGGATGGAGCATAACGATGATTGGGCGGAGCAACTCGTCAGAGGCTGCTTCATCTAGCAGCATAGCGGTTAAGGCTTCATCTGTGCTTGAAATCTCATTCAACGCACCACAAAGAACACCATAGTTAAAGTGCTTTGTATCGAGCGACTTGAGGCCGCCGACGAGTGTTTCCCATGTAGATCGACAATCCGAAGAGCACCGTATCAGGCCTTCTCCAAATGGTAATAAGTACGGAGCCCAACCCGGGTTGAACAAGCGATGGGCTTGCTCCTCAAGCATCCCATCAGACTGGCGACAGCGGCAACCCAAGATCCGCGCCTTTTCACTCAATCGCTTGCGAGATGCTTCAAATTTTGAAGGCTCCTCAGGATCGAAGTCCTCGTCCAGCGACCACATATCGTTGCCCGGATCAATGACGAGAGCTTCGATTTCAGAAAGCAAGTCTTGTGGAGCGAGCTTCTCTTCCAACGAGGCAAGGAGCGCCGCTCCTTCTTCATCTCGTTTCTCTTCTGCGACCCGCCGAAAGTCAAAATACAGCGCAGATCGCACGGCGTGCCAACCTTCCACCCAAGGCAGCTTGTCATTAATGGCATTAGAAACGTCAATGATTTCAGCGCGAAGGTCGGGGTAGCGCCAAAGCCCACGAAAGTTCGCGGCGAGGAGCCTTCTGCACGATTTAGAAATTGTCTCAGAGTCGGATTGGGAGGCGTCACAGGCGATGCCGATGAAAGTCCTAAACCATTCAAGCCGCTCCTCGAAGCTTGGGCTATGCCCATAGTCTCGTGGTCGAGCCCCAAACTCGAACGAGTTGGTGCTTGACCAACGGCTGGCCTCAAGCGCTGAGTCTAAGAGTTCGGCGCCAATCTGAACTCGTGTCTCGTTGCCGGAGTGCAGCGCAGCTCGAACGATTTCAGCCCTTTGGGCAGTAGTGGCATGAGTTCCAGATAGGTAAGCTTGGAACAAACCCTTTAGCTTGCCTCTTACGCTATCATAGTTGTTGTCCGGGTCTTCATGGTCCGCAACTACAAGCAATGCAGCAACGGCGCGTTCAAAGAACTCAGGATAATATGCAAGTCCTACCAATATGCTAAGCGCGACCGACCTAAATGAGTCTCGTGGCTCAAAGGATGCTAAGGTTTCAGGGTTTGCAAATGAAGCCTCTACCAATTCGAGTGCGCGAGCCGGAGAAACGGGTGCAATGTGCATCAAGAGTTCTCGACCGTGCTCGTTCAAAGCTGACAAGTCGGACAGGAGGCCTCCCTCGGATACCCATCCGTCTACGATTTCGACCGCTATAGGGTGCTCGTGCAGGAAGCCAAGGCGGCGGCCAAAGGACTTCAAAAGGCGCGCGCTTGCCTTTCGCTCGAAGGTGTCTGTGAGTTGATCAAGTGGAATATTGCTTAGGGCCTCGGAAGCTAACCGGTTGGCAACCGCATGTGGCAGAACGGCTCGCCAGCGCGACCTCTTCTGCGCGACTTGTCGATCAACTAGAGTTTGGGCTGCGCGATGCATTCGGAGCCTAGTCTGCTCACACAGCGCGCCCAGAAGCGCTAGCTCATCTACGCCTTCTTCGTCACTTTCTATTGAGAAAGAGTATACCAACGACAGAGCTTCGGCTTGCTCTTTGAGGCCAGAGTCAAGGTCGTGTCTTTGATAAAATAGACGATTGAAGAGTTCTTCATCCGACAACCGACCAAGCGTCTCATCAATTGGTGCGGCATCAGCGATCGCGATTGCGAGCCGAGCGTTTCCATCTGAAAATTCTGCAATCTTTGCAGCGTTCACATTGCCCAGTTCGGGGTACCTTCTAAGGAGCAACTTCTCCGCAATTTGCGGCCCGTAGGCCTCCAACTGTACCACTTCTGTAGTCTGCGGCTTATCCTCACGGATGTCATACTCGACAGTAATCAGCCGGAGGGAATTCTCTTGCTTGGAGAGCCTCGACGCCAGCGAATTGTGTAGGTCAGAGGCGCAATTGTCTAAGACGACAGTGGCGGAAACTCCCTGCGCTATCATTGCGTCGACTAGGGCGCGAGCAGATGGTTCCGGTTCGTCACCGATATCTGCGTAGATCACTGAGGTACGGTCCAAAGGAGTGTCGCCAACCCCGTCCTCAAAAAGCGCCTGCACGAAGCGAGACTTACCAACACCTGAAAGGCCGGTGATCCTGATTGATTTTCGTGAAGCGTTTATTAGCCTCCGAACACTGTCTATGGCCTCGCCAAGCTGTAATGGCTGTTGGGAGGTTGAGGGAACGACCGCTCTAACGCCATCGTCCAATATTAGGTCGTCGTTGGCGTCCACCGGAGTGGCGCTCCATCTCCCAAACGGGCGCCAGCCAGCAAGAGGTCTGCCGACAACCTCACGAACCCAAATCTGGACTGTAGGGTGCTGGCGTAGCCATAGGAGGAGACGAGAACAATCGTAGTAGTCCACATGGATCGCATCGGGATTATCAAGACCAGCTAAGGCCTCATTCATGGCATCGATACGACGCTGATACATAGGCGGAGAGCAGTCCTCAGTCGAAGCAATGATGTAAGAGCCACTGTTTTCGACGAGTTCATGAATGATGGGTTTCGGCGTCCCTTCCGAGAGCATTTCGTCAAGTATCTCGGCACGCGCCATGCTTTTGGCCTTGGCCTGAAACACGTTGTCGGCTCTTGGGATAAAATCTCCGTCGAAGCCCTCTCGAGTTACCGTAACCCTGACATCCACCCCGCCATCGGGCGCTGTCAACGATCCTGACCATCTCACATCACGCAGGAAGCCACCGCGCGCTGATAGCTCCGCTTCGCATAGTCTAGCGACGAGTTCCTCCAGCTGACTGTCGTCTAGCTGCGCTAACTCATCTTTTCTTGGTTCAAAAATTGGCAATGCGAATCCAACTCTGCTCGAATGTCACTTGGACGCCGTTCGGAATTTTAGCGAGCGAACATTTGGAGAACAAGAGATGCCCATCTTGGCAATTAGGAAAATCACACCTGCAAACCATGGCCTTTTAGTGTTTCGCAAAGTTTCCTGGATTGGACCTAAAGTTCTCTCAATTGTAAAAGGTCTGCTTTCAGCTAGAACCACGTCTCAACTCGGACCTGCAGCGAAAGTCCGTTCTCCGCCCCGACTTGCCTGGAGGCTCTGGTGCTGCGTCCGCACAGATCATATCTACTTCGGGCTGCTTAAGGGCGTAGGCTAAACGGGGTTGTTTGCGTTCTTGCTTTAATCTCGCTGCCGCAACGCGGCAAATCGTGCTTTGAGACCATTTCACTTTATCCCGCAGCAAGTTTCAGAACAGCGATGTCGGTTACTGGGGAGGCTCCACCGTCTCAACTATGCATGCATTGGTACAGAGGTCATGTCATGATGCGCCTTCGGGGAAACCGACACACCGCCGAATATCCGAAAGCTTCCCTTCAAGGCCTCAGACCACAGAATCGGATAAACTCGACCCGCTATAGGTGTCTTTTCTGTGTGGCCCGGCCAGCAGTCCTGAGCGTGGAGGGCAACATGAGCCCGCCCCAAAGTCGACCTCCAAATTCCGCATATCGCGGGTGGACAATTCCTAGATGGGTAAATTGGCCTTCGATTAAGTGGCAGAAGCTACCTTCAAAATTGTGGCCGATTGACCGCTTTTCAGGTTGGCAGGCTGGGCGCTTGCTCTTCCCAATTGTTTCCGAGCGGGGCGAGGGCGCTTGGGCTGCTGGTCTACAGACCAGTTATACGGCATTCAAAGGGGGGACCTAGAGGTGGGCTGGGAATTCACCGTGCAGGGTAAGTTCATGAAATACTGAGGAAATTTACTTTGCAATGGTGCCCCCACACGGACTCGAACCGCGGACCTACTGATTACAAATCAGTTGCTCTACCAGCTGAGCTATAGGGGCGCTGCCGGGGAATTAGCGATATTGGGCGCAGCCTGCAAGATGGAAAACGCAAGCAATGTGCAATTCCTGCGTCTGGTTTGTGCAGGCCACTGGCCGCGCGGGCCTGCAGGGCATAGGGGCGCCTCGTTTGACCTTTGAACGCAGGCGGAGTAAGCCTTTAACCCGTTAAATCATCGCACAAGCAAGGCCCCGATTTCATGCAGGTCATCCTCCACGTGGGTGCACATGG
Organism: Pseudophaeobacter sp. A-200-2; assembly: GCF_041008815.1. Taxonomy (NCBI): domain Bacteria; kingdom Pseudomonadati; phylum Pseudomonadota; class Alphaproteobacteria; order Rhodobacterales; family Roseobacteraceae; genus Pseudophaeobacter; species Pseudophaeobacter sp. A-200-2. The sequence continues at coordinate 213,902 of NZ_JAXGFU010000009.1, forward strand.
CACCGAAGAAGACCGGTTGCTGAAGACACTTTTGAACAACAAGGAAGCGGCGGCGAAACGCGGTGTCGCTATTCCCGGTCCCGGCAAGTACCGCTACCTGCTGAAGGATTGCATGGGGGCGCTTCTGACTGGAACTCCGGCGCCGGATTCGGGGGAGGTCCTTTGGGATTCGATCCTGGAGCAGGAACATGCAGACCGGGTGATCCTGTCCAACCCGCATTTCTTCGGCTCGCAGCGTCAGGCACTTGAGGGGCATAATTTCTACCCCGAGGCGGAAATGCGTATGGGGGCGCTTGCGCGGCTGTTCCCCGAAGATCAGCTGGAAATCCATATGGGGCTGCGCGATCCCGGCAGCCTGTTGCCGACCCTTCTGGCGGATGCCAGTCCGCAGCGTGTCGATCAGGTTCTGCAAAGCAGCGACCCGGTGGCCCTGCGCTGGTCGAACCTGCTGCTGCGCCTGCGTACCGCGGTGCCGGATGTGCCGATAACCGTCTGGTGTTACGAGGATATGCCGCTGAACTGGGCGCAGATCCTGCGGCAGATGATGGGCTTTAATTCGGAAGAGCGGATTTCGGGAGGTATGGATCTGCTGTCCTCGATCATGTCCACCGAAGGCATGAAACGGCTGCGCGCCTATCTGCATGAACACCGGGACATGACCGAGGCGCATAAACAGCGGGTGATCGCCGCCTTCCTGGGCAAATATGCCATCGACGAGGCGATCGAAGAGGAAATCGATCTGCCGGGCTGGACCGAGGATCTGATGGACACCCTGTCAGACCTCTATGAGGAAGATCTGGAACAGATCGCACAGATCCCCGGCGTGACCCTGCTGTCGGCCTGATCCGGGGCCATTGGCCCAGGGGGCGTCTGCTCAGGGGGTGGCCGGTTGCCCTTGCCGGTTCACGGTCTGGGTCTCGACCGTCATATTATCATAGGTAAGCTCGATCGTGATCGTCTCGATGCTGCCTGGGGCAAAGGCGCGGTAGGGCAGGCCGTCTTCCTCATGAATGGCGTTCGGGGCGGTCTGATCCAGATGGCAGGGCGGCAGAGGCCAGATTTCCGGGCCGCCATCGTTGATCGATAACCGGATCCGTGCCAGCCCGCAGCGCCAGGACCACAGGTGGGTGACATAGACCAGATCCTGCCCGTTGAAATCCCGGACCGAGATCCAGTTGGCGCGGGTGGCTGCCAGGATCGGCTTGACCTCTGCCGCGGTGGTGAAGGGAGGATCTGCCAAGGCGGGCGTCCCCAGTGTCAGGGCGCAGGCCAGCGGAACCAGAAGATTTCGGGACAGGGGGGTAAACATCATACTCTTTCCTTCAACATGAGGGCCTTCAACAAAGCGGGCCATTTAGCATAGCAGAGCATTGCGAAGACGCCCCCTTTGCAACAGCGTCCAGAGCCAGCACGCCCGGCGGGGCAGAATAGTTTTGACCCTGTCTGCATGGGATTATACTGAAGAAATGCACCCCGCACAGCCATCTTGAGCAGGCGGGCAAAGAGGTTTCAGATGGCAGAGCAGCCGCCCTTCAACATCGTAATCGTCGCTCAGAACGGCAGGTTGCAATACGAGGCGATCCTGTTTGCGGCCTCGCTCCGCCATGCCTCGCCCGGGTTCACAGGCCGCCTGTTCGTGGCTACGCCCCGGCCCGGTCCGCTGTGGAAAAAGGATCCGTCTTTGCGCAGCCAGCAGGTTCTTTCGGTGCTGGAAAGGCTTGGCGCAGAGATCCTGCCCTTTGACAGTCAGCTGTTCGGGGAAAACTATGCCTATGGCAACAAGATCGAGGCCTTGCAGGCATTGCCCGAGGGCGAGCCATTCGTGTTTTTCGATAGCGACACGCTGATCACCGGTGAGCTCTCCGAGGTGCCGTTCGATTTCAGCCGCCCCTCGGCCTCTTTGCGCTGCGAAGGGACCTGGCCCAAGCCAACGCTTTATGGGCCGGGCTATACCGGGATCTGGCGGGCACTTTATGACCGCTTCGGGCTCGATTTCGAAAGCAGCCTCGACCTGTCGCAGCCCGAGGGATACTGGCGGCGCTATCTTTATTTCAACGCCGGGTTCTTCTACGGCGCTTGCCCGCGCCGGTTTGGCGCGCGCTTTGCCGAATATGCCACCTCGATCCGGGATGATCTGCCAGTCGAACTGGTCGGCCAGTCGCTGGATCCCTGGCTGGATCAGATCGCGCTGCCTTTGGTGATCCATTCCTTTGGTGGTGGGCGCGATGCGTTGCCTTCGGGCTATCTTGATGGGCAGACCAGCTGCCATTATCGGCTGTTTCCGCTGCTCTATGCGCGCGAAACCGATCACGTCATTAAGGTCCTGCACGAGGCATCGGCCCCGAACTGGATCAAGAAGGTGCTGAAAACCTACGAGCCGATGAAGCGGATGATCTATCAGGGGCGGGGCGAAAAGGTGCGTGCGCTGTTTGATCAGGCGAACCTGCCACGGCGTGAACAGGCGATCCGCAACCGCATCAAATCCGAAGGTCTGTGGATGCGCTGATGACCCAAGGTCGCGCGGGTCAACAGACGCGGGCGATCTGGTCGCGCAGCCAGACGTGCATCGCTGAATGATGGGTGCGCGATGTCCAGGTCAGGTCGATTTCGAACTGCCCGGGAAAGGGGCAGGGCGCGGCCTGAACCCTATCCTTGAAATGTTCGGCCAGCCGCGATGGCAGCGTGGCGATCATATCGGTGCCTTCCAGCAACTCCGGCAAGGTGGCGGGGCTGGGAATCGACATCACCTGATTGAGCGATTTCCCCGCCGCCGCGATTTCCATCAGAAATCGGGACCGCCAGGAATCACCATAGTTCACAACCACTTGCGGCACGGCCAGAAATTCCGCTTCGGAGCGCGGCATGCGGTCCGGCGGGGCATCGCGGGCCATCACCATGACCGCATGTTCGCTCAGCAACGTGCGGCGGAAATAATTGCTGCCCTCGATCCGTACCGGCCCGATCAGAAGATCGCTTTCGCCGCGGTCCAGATGTTGCTTGCCTTCCACGGTCGAGGTCAGGATCGAAATGCGCAGTCCCGGCGCGCTGCGGCGCAGGTTGCGCATCAGTTGCGGCAGGATGGTGGCGCGTTCGTAGTAGTTACAGGAGATGGTGATCTCGGCCTCTGCCTCGCCGGGGTCAAAGGCGCGCGGTTCGGCCAGTTGCAGCACCTCGTCCAGCATCCGGCTGGAGGTGGCGACGATTTCCTCGCAGCGCTCGGTCGAGACCATGCGCCCGCCCTGGCGCACGAACAGCGGATCGCCAAAGGCGCGGCGCAGCCGGTCGATGGTATAGCTAACGGTCGACTGGTTGATGTTTAGCGTCTCGGCCGCCCGGGAAAACGACCGGTAGCCATGCACTAGACGCAGGGTGCGCAAAGCAGCGAAATCAATGCTGAGTGGATCGGGATTGGATTTCATTTTAGCAGTCTAACCCGTTTGCACACCTCTTGTATTGAAAAAATGCATGTTCAAAATCAACAAAATCGGATTGCCTCATTTTGGCCGGAGCTTTTAGGCTCGTTCGGATCACGTCGCACTCGGGGAGGAGAAGATGACGGTTTCGATGCTGCAACAGGCACCGCAGGAGGAGACGATTACGATCCGGGACCTGACCCTGGATCCTTATCCGATTTACCAGCGCCTGCGCCGGGAGGCGCCCGTAGTGCGGGTGAAATCGCTGGGCCGCACCATGCTGACCCGCGCCGAGGACACCAAATACGTCAAAGACAACCCAGGCATCTTCAGCTCCAACGATCCCAAGACGCCGATGCAGCGGGCCTTCAGAGCGCATACGCTGATGCGCAAGGATGGCGCCGAACACGCGCGGGAGCGCGAGGCGATGGCGCCGACCTTTACCGGGCGCAATATCAAGGGTTGCTGGGAGGGTATCTATACCAAGATTGCCGAGGATTTCGTCGCGGGGCTGCCACGCGGCGAAACCGTGGACCTGTTCCCGGCGCTGGCGGGCCCCTTTGCGGCGCGCTGCCTGAAACACCTGTTGGGTATCCCCGAAGCCAGCGACGATGACATGCAGCGCTGGAGCCAGATCCTGATCGACGGGGCCGGCAACTTCGGCTTCACCGATGAGCTGTTTGCCCAGTGCGATGCGGCGAACGATGAAATGGATGCGCTGTTCCGTGCTGCGATCCCGCGCCACAAGGCCGATCCCAACCCCAGCGCCCTGTCTGTGATGGTGAATGCCGAGGATCCGATCCCCGAAAGCCAGATCTTTTCCAATATCAAGATCGCCATCGGCGGCGGCATCAATGAACCGCGCGATGCGCTGCTGACCATCCTCTACGGCCTTTTCACCAATCCTGAACAACTGGCCGAGGCAAAGGACAAGGCGCTATGGGGCCAGGCCTTTGAGGAGGGGGTGCGCTGGGTTGCACCGATTCAGGCCAGCTCGCGCCTTGTGCTGGAGGACACCGAGATCCGCGGACACCTTATCCCCAAGGGCGATACGGTGATGACCATTCAGGCCTCGGCCTGCCGCGACGAAGAGATTTTCGAGGATGGCGAAAGCTTCAACATCTTCCGCGAGCGCAAGCCGCATCAGGCCTTTGGCAACGGACCGCATTTCTGTCAGGGCACACATATTGCCCGGCGCATGTTGGCTAATATCATGCTGCCGATGCTGTTCGACCGCTTCCCCAACATGACCCTGTCGGACAGCGAGCCAGTCAATTTCTACGGCTTCGGCTTCCGCGGACCCCGGAACCTGCCGGTCACGCTGAACTGACAGCCACACACGTATAACAAAGGGGCGGTGATCTAATGCCGCCCCGGTCTTCATCATCATCTGGGAGGAAACATGATGAAACATACCCTGCTGGGCGCCGCGTTTTTTGCCGCGGCCACCGCATTGTCACCACTGATGGCACAGGCGCAGGAGGTGACGCTGCGGCTGCACCAGTTCCTGCCGCCCCCCGCCACCGTGCCAAAGATGATCCTGAAACCCTGGGGCGCGCAGGTGGAGGAAGCCTCTGGCGGGCGGATCAAGATTGAGCATTTCGATGCCATGTCGCTGGGCGGAACCCCGCCGGGTCTGATGGATCAGGCGGCTGATGGGGTCGCTGATATGGTGATGACCGTGGTGGGCTATACGCCCGGCCGCTTCCCCAAGACCGAAGTGTTCGAACTGCCCTTCATGATGACCGATCCGGTGGCCACCTCGAAGGCCTTCATGGAACTGGTTGAAACCGATCTACAGGAAGGCGAGTACAAGGACGTCAAGGTGCTGGGCGCCTGGGTGCATGGCCCCGGGGTGATCCACACCGAAAGCGGTGTGAGCAAGCTGGAAGACATGGAAGGGCAGACCCTGCGCGGTCCGACCCGGATCATCACCGATATGCTGAAGGAACTGGGCGCCACCCCAGTTGGCCTGCCGCTCCCCGCCATTCCCGAGGCGCTCTCCAAGGGCGTGATCAGCGGCACCGTGATCCCTTGGGAGGTCACTCCGGCGGTCAAGCTGACCGATCTAGTGGAACACCACACCGAGTTCAGTGGCAAGGAGGCGCTTTATACCGCGACCATCGTGCTGGTGATGAACCGCGACAAGTACAACGCCCTGCCGGATGATCTGAAGGCTATTCTCGACGCGGAATCGGGCCAGAAACTTTCGGCCTTTGCTGCCAAGGTCATGCTGGAGCGCGATGCGCCGGGCCGCGAAATCGCCGAGGACAAGGGCAATGAGATCGTCGTTCTGGACGAGGCCGAAGTGGCCCGCTGGAAAGAAAAGGCGCAGCCTGTGATCGCCCGCTGGATTGATGAGGTCGGCAGCAAGGGCATCGACGGAGAAGCCCTGATTGAACAGGCCAAGGCGTTGATTGCCAAACACGGCGGATAACACCCCAATCCCAGAACCGATGGGGTACGAAAGGGCGTGGGTCGCTGACCTGCGCCCTTTCTTTGTGCCGGGGATCCTGCGCGGGCGGCTCTGCGTTGCAAGTTGCGGGCTTTGCGGCGATAGATCGTGCAGAGGCAGCACGCAGGGGCGGACATGGGGTCTTTCAGATGGATGGGGCTGGGGGCGGTGATCCTGGCAGCGATGCTCTGGGGTACCACCGGGACAGTGCAGGCCCTGTTGCCTGCGGGCCGTGATCCGCTTGCTGTGGGGGCGCTGCGCCTGCTGTTCGGCGCCGGTGCCCTGTGCATACTGGCACTGATGCAACCCAAGAACCGACTGGCCCTGCGGCATCTGCCGCTGCCGGGTGTCCTGTTCGCCGGTGTGGCGATCGGCAGCTACAACCTGTTGTTCTTCTACGCGGTCGCGCTGGCCGGGGTCGGGATCGGTACCGCGGTCGCCATCGGCAGTGCGCCGATCTGGGCCACGCTGTGGGAGCGGTTTGCGCAGGGGCGCAGGTCCGGTCCTCTGCGGCTCATGGGGCAGGGGGTGTCGGTTCTGGGCGTTGGTCTTCTGGGCTATGCGGGCGCAGGCGAGGGCGGCGCACTGTCGGGGGTTATCCTGGCGCTGCTCTCGGGTGGCTGCTATGCGGCCTATTCGCTGGCCACCAGTCGCATGGGCGGCACGCTGCCTTCGACCGTGATCGCGGCTTCGACCTTTACCGTTGCGGCGCTGGTAACTGCGCCGGTTCTGTTCATGGTGCCGCTCGATTGGCTGGCGGGGCCCTCCGCCTGGACCGGGTTGGTATTCCTTGGCGTTGGGGCCACGGCGCTGTCCTATGCGCTTTATACCTGGGGGCTGACCCGGGTCACCGCATCCACCGCCGTTACTCTGGCGCTGGCCGAGCCGGTCACCGCATGGTTCCTCGCCACCATAGTGGTGGGAGAGGCGGTAACGCCGGGCGGTCTGACCGGCGTGGTGATGATCCTTACGGGCCTGCTGGTGGTGACCCTGTTTCGCGACCGGGCGCCGGGGCGGTAAGGCGCCATGAGGCAGGACCTGCAACAGCTGTTGCAGCGGCTCCTTCGCCGGGGACTGTGCCTTTGCGCGGATACGAACAGGGCGGGGAGGCTGGCTGATACTCTGCCGCGCTGACGCTGGCAGGCACCGGATCAGAGATCGCCTCTCCCTTGAATTCCGGCGCGTCGAAATCGAACCGGCGCAGCAGCCGGAACAATGCCCTGCGCCGCAGCGCAGCCTCTTCTTTTTCGAGCAATTGATGCATGTTGATCAGACCCCACGTCCACAGATTGGAAAACCCTGGCATGCGCGTTGCAAACAGAGAGTTTCCGGCGATCCGGAAAAATAGCGAGAGTTTTCGGAGTATTAAGCTGAGTGAACCGCGTCTTTGCTCATGAAAGACGCGGTTACAGGGTGGCTTTGACCCGGATCAGGCCGCCGCCAGCAGAGGGCGGGCCTGGGCAAAGGACAACAGGCGGCGGCTGTCTTCGTCCCAGAGGTGCAGCCGCGCATTGGCCAGGCTTTCGCGGATGGTCATGCGGTTGCTTTCGGCCAGTTCCTGATGGTCGCGCAGCACTTCGGTCAGCCGGTAGAACGGGATGCGGCTGTAAAGGTGATGCACGTGGTGGATGCCGATATTGGCGCTGAACCACTGTAGCACGGCGGGCAGCTGGTAGTAGGAACTGCCGTGCAGGGCGGAGTCATGCAGCTGCCAGTCTTCGTTGCTGTCCCAGTTGGTATGTTCGAACTGGTGCTGCACGTAGAACAGCCAGACGCCGATGGTTGCCGCCAGCAGGGTGGTCGGCAGGAAGATCAGCAGCAACGGTTGCCAGCCGCCGAAATACCAGATCGTCAGCAGCGCCGCCGCAATGGCCAGATTGGTGAGCATGGCGCTGACCCAGTATTTCGCACTGTCCATCAGTCCCAACGGCACCCGGTTTTGCAGCAGGAACAGATAGCTGGGGCCAAGGCCGAACAGCACCAGTGGATTGCGATACAGCCGGTAGACAAGGCGCTGAAACGGACCAAGCGCGCGGTATTCGGCGACGGTCAGCGTGTGGACGTCGCCCATGCCGCGTTTGTCGAGGTTGCCGGTGGCGCTGTGGTGCACCGAATGGGTGCGGCGCCAGACATCATAGGGCGTCAATGTGACAACCCCCATGACGCGCCCGATCCAGTCGCTGAAGGTCCGGTTGGGGAAGAAGGCGCCATGGCCGCAGTCGTGCTGAATGGCGAAGAGCCGCAGCAGGAAGGCGGCGTTGAAAAGGGAAATGCCGAAGGCCAGCCAGTAGCTGACCGACAGGCTCCACCAGGCCAGCGCCCAGAGAATCACGAAGGGAATGACGGTTGCACCCAGTTCAAAGGCGCTGCGCAGCTGGTTGGGATCCCGGTAGCCGGCAAGGGTTTTCACCCAGTCGCGTGCAGGAGTTGCACCCCGGGGGGTGCTTTGTAGGTCGGTCGTGTCGGTCATGCGCCTGCTGTATTATTGCTTCTTGATTGTCCCGATACCCTAGCAGATGGGTATGGCAAGCGAAATTTGAAACTCCTTTGCTGGAACAGGAACTGCGGTCATGGTCTGTGCGGGCGCTTTTGCGGCGTGAAATCCGGCCAAGAACACATTCAACCAGCTGATTTTGAGGGATAAAGCAGGTCGTGCTTCTCTGCTGGGCCGGGGATTGGCAGAGACAATGCGCCGCAAGGGCACAAAGTCACAAAAATATGAGCCGCCCCGGGGCGGAGCGGCTCATGGTTGGGTGTCTTGGCCGGTTGGGCGGCAGTCTTGCTTAGCCGTAAACCAGGCGCGGCAGCCATGTGATGATCTCGGGGAAGACCATGCAGAGGATCAGGCCGAGGATCTGCAGGCCAAGGAAAGGCAGCGCCGATTTGAAGATATCCGTCATCGGGATTTCTGCCGGAGCCACGCCGCGCAGGTAGAACAGCGCATAGCCAAAGGGCGGTGACAGGAAGCTCATCTGCATGTTGACGAGGTAGAGCACCCCGAACCACAGCACCAGATCCGCCTCGGAGGTGAGGCCAAAGGGTTCAGGCCCCATCGCCTTGATGATCGGCACAAAGATCGGCACGCAGAGCAGCAGGATACCCACCCAGTCAAGGAACATGCCAAGTACCACCAGGACGATCATCATGATGATCAGGATACCCCAGGGACCAAAGCCGGTTGCCTCCAGCGCCGATTGCACGAACTGCTGGCCGCCTTCGAGGACGTAGAGACCGACAAAGATGGTGGCGCCGAACATGATCCAGATCACCATGGCGCTGGCCTTGAGCGTGCCGATCGAAGCCTCGCGCACGGTCTGCCAGTCCAGCTTTCGGTGGATGGCGGCGACTATGAAGGCACCGAAGGTGCCGATGCCGGCCGCCTCAACCGGGGTAGCAACACCGGTAAAGATCACCCCCAGAACGATGACGATCAGAGCGATAGGCGCCGACATATTGCCCATCAGGCGCATCTTCTCTGCAAAGCTGACGCGTTCTTCCACCGGGATCGGCGGGCCAAGCTTGGGATTGATCGTAGAGCGCAGGATCACATAGAGCACATATGTGCCCGACAGCATCAGCCCCGGAAACACCGCGCCGATGAACAGCTCACCCACCGATTGCTCGGCCACCACGGCATAGATGATCGCCAGGATCGACGGTGGGATCAGGATGCCGAGCGTACCGCCCGCCATGATAGACCCCATCGCGATCTTCGGATCATAGCCGCGTTTCAGCATCGCGGGCAGGGCGATGATGCCCATGGTCACCACTGCGGCGCCGATGACGCCCACCATGGCCGCCAGAACGGTTGAGGCGATGATGGTCGCGGCGGCAAGGCCGCCTTTGACGCCGCCCAGCACCTTGTAGATCACATCGAACATGTCGTTGATGATCCCGGCCCGTTCCAGCATCGAGGCCATGAAGATAAAGAGTGGGATCGCCGAGAGCTGATAATTGGTCATCAGCGGGAAGATCCGGCTGGGCACGATATTTAGTGCCCTCTCATCGCCAAGCACATAGAGGAACACGCAGGCCAGACCGCCGGTGACAAAGGCCAGCGGTAGCCCCGCCAGCAAGAGCGCCAGCAGCGAGCCGAACATGATGAGTGTCAGCCACTCAATTCCGATTTCCAGACCCATGTCTTAGGCCCCCTTCACGATTGCGCGCACGTCCTGCGCAAGCTTGGAAATACCCTGCAGAACCAACAGCAGGCCGCCGATCACCATGACCCATTTCATCGGCCACAGCGGGATTTCCCATTCATTGAAGCTGATTTCGCCCCAGCGGATATTCGGATCGGTCCACTGCGCCAGGTTCATGCTGCCCAGCATTTCACCAAATCCGATATTGCCGCGCGCCCATTCCGAGATGAACCCGTTGCCGGTCGCCACCGCGTTCGCGTCCAGCGCGAACTTGTAGCCGGTGAAGAGCAGGGTGAAGGCGAAGATGAAGAAGAAGATCGAGGTAAACAGATCCGCCCAGGCCCGTTTCGGACGGCTGAGTGGCGCATAGAAGATGTCGACGCGTACATGCGCCTCGGTCAGCATCGCATAAGAGCCGGCAATCAGGTACTGCATGCCGAACATCAGATACATCGCCTCATGCGCCCAGTTGGTGGGCGAGCCGAAGACATAGCGGCTGATCACTTCGAAGTAATAGACGAAGACCGCGATTACCGCCCAATAGCTGACGAATTCACCCGCCATCAGGGATGTCCGGTCGATCCAGCCGGTCCAGCCCGTCGACACATGGCTGGAATCCTCGACCCGCTCAGATTCTTCCAGCTCCCGCAGGGCCTTTTCTGCTTCGCTTTCGGGTTCTTCCTCGGGCAGGTTCTGATTGGCGCGGCGCACCAGCCCCGGCATCAGCACCGCATCGACCAGCATCGCCGCCAGCAGCACATAAAGCGCATAGGCGCCGACCTTGTTCCAGAAGGCCAGATTGTCGCCTGCCACTTCCAGCGCGGGGGTGGCGGTTTTCAGATCCTCGGTTGCCTGCGCGATCCTTTCGCGCCCGTCACTCAGCCGCTGTTCGGCGCGGGCGATGTTCTTTTCAGCGCGGCGTTTGGCAAAGGTGCCTTCTTCGGCCTCGGCCAGATCCGCGCGCATCTTGGGCAGGTCCGCCTCGGCGGCTTCGATCCGGCCGGTTTCGCGCTCCAGCGTCCGTTCCGCCTGACGCACCACGTTGGAGGCATCCGACAGCACGCTGCGGGCTTCCTGGCCGTTGGAGTTTGAGATCAGGATCAGAATGAAGACCGGAATGAAGGCCAGGCCCATCAGGCTGCGCAGATAGAAGCGGTGCAGACCCAGCATGCCGCCGGTCACGAGAATGAAATAGCCAAGCGCGTTGGTATATTTGCTGGGGCCGGTCCGTGGCCGCCTGGCCAGGACCATGGCCACCAGCGGAAAGACGATCAGTCCCACCCAATAGGCCCAATGGGGCAAGGTGACATCGAGGCTGGGCATGGGGTCCCCCGTTATTTTTGATTGTTTGAGGTCAGAGCAACGGACCCGCACGCGATGTGCGGGTCCGCATTGGTCAGCGTCGCCTGGGGTCTGATTACAGATCCAGCGACATGCCTTCGGTCAGGGCCGGGTCCACATATCCAAGCGAGCCGGACTGCATGTAGTCGAGGATGGTCTTGAAAATGCGGGCGCTGGATTTGTCGCGGTTGGCGTATTTGTACCAGACCGGGACGGCGACTTCGGTCATCAGCTCCACATCGTCCTGGCTGAGGCGGGTAACCTCGGTTCCGTCGGCCTCGAACTTTTTCCAGGCTTCCTGGTCGGCGGCCTGGATCGCGGCGTGGTGCATGTCGGAATAGACGTGGGTCTCCATTTCGACGAACTGCTGCATCTGCGGCGACAGCGCGTTCCAGCTCTCCATGCCCACGGTCAGGTCCATGATGTCCACCGGCTGGTAGAGCGACATGAAGCCCGGAGGACCCATGACGATATAGTCGGTCACCTGGCTGAAGCCGAGCGAGTAGTTCACTGCGGGGCCCACGTAGTCGGCCACGTCGATGGTACCCTTCTCCAGCGCCGGGAAGATTTCCGAACCGGGCAGAACCGTGGTTTCGGCGCCGATCTCGGTAAAGATCTCGGCGACCATGCCACCGGGCAGGCGCATCTTGCGGCCACGGAAGTCGTCGATCGAGCGGATCGGAACCTTGGAGTGGATGATATTCGGGCCGTGGTGGATCGGGCCGACGAAATGCATGCCCTGCGCCTTGTAGAGCTCGCGCGCCATATCAAGGCCGCCAAGCCCATAGTAGAACACGTCATATTCATGCGGGTTGCGCAGCCCCAGCGGGAAGGACGACAGGAACACCGCCGCCGGGATGATGCCCTGGGCATAGATGGTAAAGGGGTTCACCGCGTCCAGAACCCCATTCTTCACCGCGTCATAGAGCTGAAAGTCCCCGACGACGTCATTGGCGCCAAAGGGTTGAAAGGCCAGCTCACCGCCGGTCTTTTCGACGATGCTACCGCACCAGTCCTTGAAGATCTGCAGACCTGCACCGCCCGGCCAGGATGTCTGCACCTTCCAGGTTTTTGTGTGACTCGCCGCCGTTGCGATATGGGGTGCGGCCAGTCCCGCTGCACCCAGACCGGCAAGACCTGTCAGCGCGCCGCGGCGCGTTACGATTTTTGACATGATTTTTTTCCTCCCTAAACCTGTCTTGCGACAGTTCCGAACCCGCTTCCTCCTGCAGGTTCTTGAATATGTTAGGCGGGGAAGTACAAATTTTCAAAATCATATATGTTGTTTTTCGCAAAGGGATGGATAACGCTCGGGTAAGGATTTGATTCAACTACGGGAATACCGTTCCTTCCGGCACGCGACCGCGGACTGTATTTTTTGTCGGTGTTTCCCTTGGGTCACTTTGCACAGGTTTTATCGGCATGGGAGCGCGTGTTCAGCCATATTGTCCTTGCTCCCAGGGGGCGGCTGTGCTGTTGCGGCGGCCAGATGGCGTACCGCCAAAAGGAGAGCGGACGTCCGTTGGGTAGGGTGAAGGTGCAACGGGGATGTTTATATTTCTACCGTTAAGAGCTATTGAACCACTTAAGGCCATAAGGGGAATTGCCGGTTGTTTTGCGGCACCCATTGCAATTTTAAGAGGCTTTTGATGGTCGTGAGTTCCAATACACGTGCAGATTTGCGCCGTGTGGCCAGGGGAGTGTCCAATCGCTCTTACCTGTCGGTGCTTGTGACCATTGTGGTACTAGTCGGCGCCTCGATATTTGCCGAGCAGCAGAACTCCACCATCTACAGCCAGCGTCTGCGCGCGGATGTGCAAAGCGAGGTCGGGTTGATCCGATCCCGGCTTGAGGGCGCGCTCAATGCCGATATTCAGTTGGTGCAGGGCCTGGTTGCAGTGATGTCGACCGAGCCGGACATGACACAGCAGCGGTTTTCCGATCTGAGTGCGCAGATGATCGGGCGGGACGGGCAGATTACCCATCTTGCCGCCGCGCCCGATCTGGTGATCTCCCTCATTCACCCGCTGAAGGGCAACGAGGCTGCACTAGGTCTTGATTACAACCAGCACAAGGCGCAGCGCGCGGCCGCTGAGCAGGCCCGCGATACTGGCAAAATCGTTCTGGCCGGACCGGTCAAATTGGTACAGGGCGGCGAGGCCTTCGTGGCGCGCTTCCCTATTTTTACCTCGCAGGACGGTCCCTTGCGCTTTTGGGGTATTTTGTCAGCAGTCATCAGTGCCGATGGGTTATACGAGACCGTTGGTCTAACCGACCCGGATCTGGGCCTCGATATCGCGATCCTTGGAAAAGACGGCAAGGGCGCGGCTGGCGGTCAGTTCTTTGGCTCCGAAGAGGTGATGGAAAACAACCCGGTGCGCACCGATGTGTCGCTGGCCGAAGGCAATTGGGTGCTGGCCGCCACGCCGAAGGGCGGTTGGGAGGTGATGCCGGACAACCTCTGGACCTTGCGGTTGCTGCTGCTCGCAGGCGGGCTGCTGGTCCTTGTGCCCACCGCGCTTGCCACCCGCATGGCCGATGCCCGCAGCCACGCGATCGAGAAACTCAAACGCCGCGAACGGGATCTGGAAACCCTTTCCCGGCGTCTGGAGATTGCCGTTGAGACCTCCAAGATCGGCATCTGGGAGCTGGACGCGGAGACCGGTGAACTGATCTGGGATCGGCGCATGTCCGACCTTTATGGGATCGAGGCGCTGAACGGGAAAATCAATTTCTCCGAGTGGAAGAAGTGCCTGCATCCGGACGATTGCCAGCAAGCCGTGGAAACCTTCTGGCGCGCTACGCACGATGGCAAGAATTACCTCTCGGAATACCGCATCTTGCTAGAGAACGGCGAGCAAAAGCATATCCGGGCGCTGGGCTGCGCCTTCTCCGATGCCTCTGGGAGACTGCGCATGATCGGGGTCGATTGGGATGTCTCTGGCGATGTGCACCTGCGCGAAGAGCTGATCCGTGCCAACCGGGCTCTGACCCAGCGCAACAGCGAGCTACACGAGGCCAAGCTCAACGCCGAACAGGCGGACCGGGCGAAATCGGAATTCCTCGCCAATATGAGCCATGAAATCCGCACACCGATGAATGGCATCCTTGGCATGGCGGATCTTCTGGCCGAGGCGGAACTGCCAGATGAAGAGCAGCTTTATGTGGAAACCATCCGCGATTCCTCCAATGCTCTGCTGAAAATCATCAACGACATTCTTGATCTCTCGCGCCTTGAAGCCGGCAAGCTGGACATAACCCCGACGGATTTCGATCTGCGCAGCTGTATCGTGCAGGCAGTGAACCTTTTGCGGCCCAAAGCCAACGGCAAGGGGCTGACGGTTGAGGTGGAGATCGACGAAACCCTGCCGCAGCGCATGCGCGGTGACGATGGCCGCTTGCGCCAGATCCTGGTCAATCTTGTGGGCAACGCGGTCAAGTTCACGGCGCAGGGCGAGGTTGTCGTGCGTGTCACCAGTGATCCGAAGGCGCCCTACCGGCTCGTGGTTGAGGTCGAGGACACCGGGATCGGCATTTCCGAAAGCCAGGCAGAGCATATCTTTGACCGTTTTGCGCAGGCGGACGCGGCCACTACCCGTGCCTTTGGGGGCACCGGCCTTGGCCTGACCATCTCCAGCATCCTGGCCGAGCGGATGGGCGGCACCATTTCGCTGCAGCCGAAACAAGCCGCCGGACAGGGCTCCTGTTTCCGGCTCGAAGTCCAACTGGAGCCGGAACAAACCCCAGCGGCTCAGCAGAAAACGGAAACTGCTCCTGCGGTGGCAACCGAGGTTCTGACCGGCGCCCGGATCGTGCTGGCTGAGGACAACCGGACCAACCGGCTGCTGATCCAGAAATATTTCGCCGGGCTTCCTGTTGAGTGCGTCGAGGCCGAAAATGGCCGCAAAGCAGTTGATCTCTGCCGGGAGCAAATGCCGGATTTCGTGCTGATGGACATGTCCATGCCGGAACTGGACGGGGTCGAGGCGACAAGGGAAATCCGCGCTCTGGACGGCCCGCAACCGGTGATCGTGGCGCTGACTGCCAATGCCTTTGACAGCCACCGCACAGAATGTCTGGAGGCGGGAATGGATCATTTCCTGCAGAAACCGATCCGCAAGGCCGTCCTTCTCCAGACGCTGGCTACTTTGCAGATGGCCCGCATGCCGGAGGCCGAAGAAGTGCGGGTCGGATAGCGCAGGATCGGGCCGCCGCTTCCCATGCTCTTAATCGATTTGCTGCTGAACCAGCCATTCGGTCAACGCCGTCTTGGCCCGTGCGCAGGCTTCCTCCAGCGCGTGCCCCTGCGCCAGCTGGCAGGAGATGGCCGTAGCCAGCGCGCAGCCGGTGCCCCGGTGCCCGTGGGGCAGGCGTGGGGCGTGATATGCATCGTGCCGCCCAGGCTGAAACAGATGGTCGGTGCTGATTGCTCCCTTCGCGTGGCCACCCTTAATTAGAACTGCGTTTGGCCCCGAAGTATGGGCGACCTGCACTGAGGATCCGGCTGGATCCGTTTTTCCATTCCAGCCCATCAGGATCTTCGCTTGTCGTTGCAGATCAGGCAGCGCCGCGCTCACGGGCTGCCCGGACAGGGATGCGCTTTCCTGCAGGTTTGGGGTCAGCAGCGCCACCCGTCGGAGCAACGGCGCTAGGCTGATCAGGTCGCCGAGCGTCCCTCCGGAAGACGTCTTCAGTACCGGGTCCAGAACCACCGGCATCTCTGGCGGTAGCAACTCGGCGACCGCGCGGGCAGCTTTGGGTGTGCCCAGCATGCCGATCTTGATCGCCTGAACAGGCGCCTCACGCAGCGCAGCGGTGATTTGCGCTGCGATATCTTCGGGCGGTACGGGCCAGAGCGACGTGAGTGCGGTGCTGGTCTGGGCGGTGACGGCTGTGACCACCGGCGCCACGCTGCAGCCCAGCCGTTGCGCCATTGCCGTGTCCCGGGTGAGGCCCGCGCCGCCACTGGAATCCGTGCCTGCAATCACCAGAATGCGCGGAGTTCCCGGCTCGATCACGTGGCACCCGCTGCCAGCAGCGCTAGATTTTTGTAGCCGCGCTGTTGCAGGCAGCGGGCGGCGCTCCAGGCCCGCAACCCGCTGTGACAGCACAGGACGATCCGGCAGTCGTCTGGCAGGTCGGCACTCAGAATATCCTGTGGCAGCAGGCGCAGGGCCTGCGGTGTCACCGGCGCTGATGCCTCGGACGGATCGCGCAGCTCGACGACTTGATCCTCTGGCTGGATGTTGGCTGCGGCGATGAAGGGCAGGGCGATTTCCGGCTCTTCCGCTTCGTCAAAGCGGAAGCCGCCGGGGGTCAGCGTCGCCATGTCTAGCGTGATCAACTGCCCCAGTGGTGAGGGCGCATGTCCCAAGAGCGCCTTCAACGTCATCTGCGCCTGAAGTGCTCCAATGCTGCCCACCACCGGCCCCATGATCCCGGCGCTGGCGCAGGTGGCGCCGCTGGCCGGGGGATCGGGAAAGACCGCCCGCAGGGATGGCGCGTCGCCGCAAAAACCACCGACATAGCCGGATTGTCCCAGCGCCGAGGCGGAAATCAGCGGCGTACTCTGCGCCTTGCAGCAATCGGACAGGATATAGGAGGCGGCGACACTGTCGGCGGCATCTACCACCAGATCGGCCTGTGCCACGGCGGCGGGCGCGTTGAGCGGGTCGAGTGCGTGCGGATCTGCATGCAGCCGCAGATCAGGATGCGCCCGTAGTAGGTGGTGGCGGGCTGCCTCTACCTTTGGCGTACCGAGATCCCGCATATCGAACAGCGGTTGGCGGTGCAGGTTGCTTTCCTCCACCACATCGGGGTCCATCAGGGTGATTTCGCCCACACCAGCCCCGGCTAGATAGCTCAGCACCGGGCAGCCAAGCCCCCCGGCGCCCACCACCAGCACATGCGCCGCCGAAAGCCGCGCCTGTCCCTCGGCGCCGACCTCGGGCAGGGCGATCTGGCGGGCATATCTTGCGGTCTGCTTCATGATGCGCAGGCCCTGATCCATTCCCGGGTGCGGGCTTCGGGGTCGGGGGCCTGTTGGATATCGGTGACCACGGCGGCGCTGTCGGCCCCCGCAGCAAAGACACCCGGCAGACGCTCGGGCGTTAGCCCGCCGATGGCCACCAGCGGAGTATTACCGGCAAGGCACTTCCAGCGGGTCACTTGCTCCAGCCCTTGCGGATTCCACTTCATCTTTTTCAGCAGGGTCGGATAGACCGGCCCCAGCGCCACATAGGCCGGATCATGCGACAGGGCGCGATCCAGCTCTGCCTCGTCATGGGTTGAAAGCCCATAGTGCACGCCCGCGCGGCGCAGGGCGGCAAAATCGGCCGTCTCCATGTCCTCTTGTCCGAGGTGCACAAAGGAGCAGTTGAGATCCAGCGCCGCCTGCCAGTAATCGTTGACCACCAGCTGCGCGCCATGCACGGCGCAGATGTCGCGGGCGCGGGCGATCTGGCGGCGCACTTCTGCATCCGTCTGGTCCTTTATGCGTAGCTGCACCAGTTTCACCCCGTGGGGCACTAGTAGCTCTAGTCGGCCGACGTGGCCGACAATCAGGTAAAAACGTTCCATCACATCAACTCTGCAAGACCAAGGACCGGCGTCGAAGGCACCGCCAAGTCCCGCGGCTCCATTGGCTGCGCTTCGAACCCCGCGCGCCCGGCCCGAATGGCCAGATCCATTGCGCGGGCCATAGCCACAGGGTCGCCCGCCTTGGCAACCGCGGTGTTCAAGAGGACCGCATCCATGCCCAGTTCCATGGCTTCCGCCGCATCCGATGGCCGCCCGATCCCGGCATCGACGATCAGCGGCACCTCCGGGAAATGCGCCCTCATGGCGCGCAGCCCATCTGGATTGCGCAGCCCCTGACCGGAACCGATCGGCGCCCCCCACGGCATCAGCACCTCGCAGCCCGCCTCGACAAGCCGTTCGGCGACAACCAGATCCTCTGTTGTGTAGGGGAAGACCTGAAAGCCATCCTCGGACAGGATCCGCGCGGCCTCGACCAGGGCAAAGACATCCGGTTGCAGCGTATCGCCATGGCCGATCACCTCCAGCTTGATCCAGGGGGTGTCGAAGATTTCCCGCGCCATCTGCGCAGTTGTAACGGCGTCCTGCACGGTGTGGCAGCCCGCGGTGTTGGGCAGAATGCGCGCGCCGGTCTGGCGCAGCATGTCCCAGAACCCTGCGCCCGATCCCGCCGCGGTTTCACGGCGCAGGGAGACGGTCAGAACCTCGCTGCCACTGGCCTGCACTGCGTCGGTCAGGACCTGCGGCGAGGGGTATTGCGCGGTGCCCAGTAAGAGCCGCGAGGAAAGGTCGACATCATATAGCCGCATCGCTCAGCCCCCCTGCATCGGGGCGAGGACTTCCAGCCGGTCGCCTGCCGTTAACCTTGTATCATCGCGTTTGGCGCGCGAGATAAATTGCCCGTTGAGCGCGGTAGCAATCGCCGGACTGGTAAAGCCCAGCTCCTCCAGCGCGGCAGCGAGGGTGGTGGCGCGGATGTCACGCGGATCTGCGTTCACGATGATCTGCATCACTAGTCTCCGGAATCAGAATGTCTGCGGCGCGCGCGGCCATGGCGGGCGCCAGAAGAAAGCCGTGTCGGTACAGGCCGTTGAGGTACAGGGTGCCGTCCTGCCAGATCAGATCCGGCAGGTTGTCGGCAAAGGCTGGGCGCAGTCCTGCGCCGATCTCCACCACCGCCGCTTCGGCCAGGCCGGGGTGCAGCGTATAGGCCGCATTCATCAGCTCGCTGAGGGCGCGCAGGGTGGGTGGGCCGCTGGCGCTGCTTTCGACCATGGTGGCGCCCAGCATGAAATGGTGATCGGCGCGCGGCACCAGGTAGATGGGGCTGCGCGGGTGCAAAAGCCGCAGTGTGCGGCTGATCTCCACCCCGGGCGCGTGCAGGATCGCCATCTCGCCACGCACCGGGCGCAGGCCCGGCAGGGGCGCAGCCATCCCGGTGCAATCCAGCGTGACCCGCGACGGCGCCGGTGTGCCGCAGTGCAGGGTCACGCCCATCTCCTGTACCCGGGCTGCCAGATCCCGGATCGCGCGGCGCGGGTCCAGATGGCCCTCTTCCGTGAAATGCAGCCCGGCGCGGAACCGGCCCGCCAGTTCCGGCTCCAACGCGGCGATCTGCGTCTCATCGACCGCCACATGGGCGCGGGTGCGCCGGGCAAAACGGGTCAGCTCGGCCCGGTCGCGGGCGGGGGCCAGCACCAGCGTGCCGCGCCGGACCACCGGGGTGATCTGGGCCCACCAGTCGAGGGCGCGGCTGCCGAGGGTGATCACTTCCTCCTCGGCGCTTTCGCCCTCGCACCAGGGCGCCAACATGCCGCCGGCATAGCGGGAGGCGCTTTTGTCACCGATGTGGGCGCTGCGTTCATAAAGCGTCACCTCGGCCCCGCGCCGGGCCAGCTCATGCGCGGCGGCGAGCCCGGCAAGGCCCGCGCCTGCGATGGTGATCATGCCCCCGCGTCCTCAGTGTCTTTTACGGGCACGTATAGGTCGCCGCCTTCGCGGAATTTGGCGGCCATCGCCTCCATGCCTTCCTTCTGCGCCTCGGCACGGATGTCGTGGCTGATCCGCATGGAGCAGAACTTCGGCCCGCACATGGAGCAGAAATGCGCCACCTTATGCGCCTGTTTCGGCAGGGTCGCATCGTGGAAATCGCGCGCGGTTTCCGGGTCGAGCGAGAGGTTGAACTGATCTTCCCAGCGGAATTCGAACCGGGCGCGGGACAGCGCATCATCGCGCCGCTGGGCGCCGGGAAGGCCCTTTGCCAGATCGGCGGCATGGGCGGCGATCTTGTAAGTGATCACGCCGGTTTTCACATCATCGCGGTCCGGCAGGCCCAGGTGTTCCTTGGGCGTCACGTAGCAGAGCATGGCGCAGCCGAACCAGCCGATCATCGCGGCGCCAATGCCGGAGGTGATGTGGTCATAGCCCGGCGCGATATCTGTGGTGAGCGGGCCGAGCGTATAAAACGGTGCCTCGTGGCAGCACTCCAGCTGCTTGTCCATGTTCTCCTTGATCTTGTGCATGGCCACATGGCCCGGCCCCTCGATCATCACCTGGCAATCCTTGGCCCAGGCGATCTTGGTCAGTTCGCCCAGGGTTTCCAGCTCGGCAAATTGCGCTTCGTCATTGGCATCGGCAATCGATCCGGGGCGCAGCCCGTCGCCCAGGGAGAAGGAGACGTCATACCGGCGGCAGATGTCGCAGATCTCCTCAAAATGCTCATAAAGGAAGCTTTCTTTGTGATGATGCAGGCACCATTTTGCCATGATCGAGCCGCCGCGCGACACGATCCCGGTCACGCGGTTGACGGTCATCGGCACCATGTGCAGACGCACGCCTGCGTGGATGGTGAAGTAATCGACGCCCTGTTCGGCCTGTTCGATCAGCGTGTCACGGAACACCTCCCAGGTCAGGTCCTCGGCAATGCCGTTCACCTTTTCCAGCGCCTGATAGATCGGCACGGTGCCGATGGGCACGGGGGAGTTGCGGATGATCCATTCGCGGGTGTTGTGGATGTTGCGCCCGGTCGACAGATCCATCACCGTATCGGCGCCCCAGCGGATCGCCCAGACCAGCTTGTCCACTTCCTCCTCCATCGAGGAGGTCACCGCCGAGGTGCCCATATTGGCGTTGATCTTCACCTTGAAATTGCGGCCGATGATCATCGGCTCCAGCTCCGGGTGGTTGATGTTGGCGGGGATGATCGCACGACCTTCGGCGACCTCCTGACGGACGAACTCGGGCGTTACGTAATCGGGAATATTGGCGCCGAAATCGTTGCCATCGCGATGACAGGGCGAGGTCTCGCGCAACTGGTTCTCGCGGATGGCGATATATTCCATCTCGGGCGTGATGATCCCGGCGCGGGCATAGGCCAGCTGCGTCACCGCCCTGTCGCCCGTGGCGCGCAGCGGGGCCGGGCGTTGGGGGAATTCCGGCGTCAGCCGGTCCCCTTCGACAAAGCCGTTGTCCTCGGGCTTCACATCGCGGCCCTGGTATTCCTCCACATCGGCGCGCGTTAGGATCCAGTCCCGGCGCAGGGCGGGCAGGCCTTGGCGGATGTCGGTGGTGTGATCGGGATCGGTATAGGGACCGGAGCTGTCGTAGACCGGCAGCGGCGCCTCGCCCGCGGTGGGGTGGGTTGCGATTTCGCGCATTGGCACGCGGATCTCAGGGTGGATGTCGCCGGAGACGTAGATCTTGCGCGATGCGGGCAGCGGGCCGGTGGTAACGCTGGGCGCGATCGTGGAATTCTGATGGGTCATGCGGTGCTCCTCGAAGCCAAAACTCGGAAAAGACACCAGATGAGGTTTGGACGGGGAAACGCGGAACGGTCGTACCTACCGTTCGGTTCGGGCAGCGCGGAATTGGACCTGTACGGGGCCGCAACGACGCGCATCCTAGCTTCCTACGCCAGTGTCAACTGGGTCAGGTTCTAAGGGTCGCGTCACCGGCCGGAAGTGTTCCCGTCCTGTCAGCCTCTCAGTCCCCGTGGCGGGACTCCCCTGCGTGCTTTCACACCTAGGGGAGCTGCCCCCGCGCCGTCAAGAGGGTTTCTTCAGTCGCGTCTTTCGTTAAGTGGATTGTGTTAAGTTGCAGAAATATAACGAAATAATCCCGTTCCGAAAATCAACAGTCCGGGGCTTGTATTTGCTGGTCTAAGTTATCTATAAAAAAATCAAGCGGGGCGGTGGCCTTTGATAAATAATCTATAAATAGAGATGGGAGGTCCCAGATGCTGGATGCTGCGCCGATCAGAACCGACTGGACACGTGCCGAAGCTGAGAAAATCTACAATCAGCCCTTCATGGATTTGTTGTTTCAGGCGCAGTCCGTGCATCGCCAGGCGTTCGACCCCAATCAGGTACAGAAATCCAAGCTTCTGAGCATCAAGACCGGCGGCTGCCCCGAGGATTGCGCCTATTGCAGCCAATCCGCGCGCAATGGTGCAAAACTCTCTGCCAGCAAGCTGATCGAGGTGGAGCGGGTGATCGCCGAGGCGAAAAAGGCCCGGGACGCAGGCGCCACACGCTACTGCATGGGGGCGGCCTGGCGCAGCCCGAAAGAGCGCGACATGGCGGCGCTGGAGGCGATGATCCATGGGGTCCGGGAGCTGGGGATGGAGACCTGCATGACCTTGGGCATGCTGGAGGAGGATCAGGTGTTCCGCCTGCGCGATGCGGGGCTGGATTACTACAACCACAATATCGACACCTCGGAGCGTTACTATTCCGAGATCATCACCACCCGCACATTCGCCGACCGGATCGAGACCCTGAATCGGGTGCGCGAGGCGGGGATCAAGGTCTGCGCGGGCGGCATCGTCGGCATGGGCGAAGAACAGATGGACCGGATCGACATGCTGCTGGCGCTGGCAACGCTGGATGAACACCCGGATTCGGTGCCGGTGAACATGCTGATCCCGATTGCCGACACGCCACTGGCAGACGTCCGGAAACTCGACCCCATCGAATTCGTGCGCACCATCGCGCTGGCCCGGATCCTGATGCCGAACAGCCATGTGCGTCTGTCGGCAGGCCGCACCGACATGAGCGACGAGCTGCAGGCGATGTGTTTCTTTGCCGGGGCCAATTCGATCTTTGTCGGGGAAACGCTGCTGACTGCGGACAACCCCGAGGAAGACAAGGACCAGCAGCTGTTCGACCGGCTTGGGCTGGTGGCCATGGAGGCCCATTGCGAGGGGCGGGTCGGCGAGGGGCGGACTGGCGAGGCGGGCGAATGAGTATCGCCGCTACCGACACCACCACCGCCCCCACCGCCGATCCCGTCGCGGCTCTGTTTCCGCGCCAGCAGGCGCTGCTCACATCTCTTGCAGATCAGGATCGCTATCGCCGTCTGATCCCGCGGGCCGGGCACGATTTTTCATCGAACGATTATCTGGGGCTTGCGGCCAGCGATGAAATGCGCGCCGCTGCGATGGCGGCGTTGCAGCGGTGTGTGCCCGTCGGCGCCGGTGGTTCGCGCCTGCTGCGAGGCAATGACAGCGAACACCAACAGCTTGAGGAAGAGGCCGCGGCCTTTTTCGGCAGCGAGGCGGCGCTCTTCATGGGCGGCGGTTTCAACGCCAATGTGGCGATCTTCGCGACCCTGCCACAGCGCGGCGATCTGGTGCTATATGACGATCTGATTCACGCCAGCGTCCGAGAAGGGATGCGGCTGGGCCGGGCCGAAACGCAAAATTTTGCCCATAACGATGTGGCTGATGCGGCGCGGGTGATCTCTGACTGGCGCGCGGCGGGCGGCATCGGGCAGGTCTGGATCGCGGTCGAGGCGGTCTATTCCATGGATGGCGATCTGGCGCCACTGACCGAGCTGATGGCGCTGGCCGACGCGTCCGGCGGAGTTCTGGTGGTGGACGAGGCTCATGCCACCGGCCTGTTCGGACCGCAGGGCCGCGGGCTGGCGTATGACATCGCGCATCGGCCCAACGTCATCAGCCTGCACACCTGCGGCAAGGCGCTGGGTGCCTCGGGCGCGCTGATCTGCGCGCCGAAGGTGCTGATCGACATGCTGATCAACAAGGGGCGGATTTTCATCTTTGCCACCGCGCCATCACCGCTCAATGCCGCGCTGGTGCGGGCATCGCTGGCCTTGCTGCAGCAGGATGCGTCGCGCATCGACCGTGCCTGGGAGGTGATTGATCATGCCCATGCCGAGGCTGCGCGCCTGTGCGGTCTGACCGGCTTTGCCTGTCAGATCCTACCAGTGATCACAGGCGGGGACGGGCGCACGATGCAGCTGGCCTCGGATCTGCAGGCGCTTGGATATGACATTCGCGGCATTCGCCCGCCGACGGTCCCTGCGGGCACCTCGCGGCTCAGGGTGTCGATCACGCTCAACACTTCAAAATCGGTGGTGACGGAAATGTTCACCGATCTGGCACAGGTGCTGGAGCAGCGCCCATGAGCCGCACATTGGTGGTGACCGGAACCGACACCGGCATCGGCAAGACGGTGATTTCCGCTGCACTGGTGCAGGCGCTGGGCGCGACCTACTGGAAACCGGTTCAGTCCGGTCTTGAGGAGGAAACCGACAGCGCGTTCGTGGCGCGCATGACCGGGCGCAAGGTTCTGCCCGAAGCATACCGGCTGCAGCTGCCTGCTTCGCCGCATCTGTCGGCCGAGGCTGAGGGGGTCGAGATCTCGCTGGCCGAGTTTGCATTGCCCGAAGGCGCGGGCACCCTGGTCGTCGAGGGCGCCGGCGGCGTCATGGTGCCGCTGAACCGGCGTGAGCTGTTTCTCGATCTCTTTGCCCATTGGCGTGCGCCTGTGGTGCTTTGCGCGGCGACACGGCTCGGCACGATCAACCATTCGCTGCTCTCGCTGATGGCGCTCAAGGATCTGGGATGCCCTGTCGTCGGCGTGCTGTTCAGTGGCGATCCCGAACCCGAGGTGGAGGACACCATCTGTCAGTTCGGCCAGGTGCCGCATCTGGGACGGCTTCCGCACCTGGATCCGCTGACCCCGGTGACGCTGGCCGAGGCCTGCGCCGCGTATGTCGACCTTGCCACCATCCGCATGGCGCTGACCTGAAGGAAGGACATCCCGATGAACCCGCCGCTGACCCCGCTGGAGTTTGACCAGAAACACCTCTGGCACCCCTATACCAATGTCACCAAACCCGGCCGGACCTTTCTGGTAAAGGAAGCGGAAGGCGTCCATATCACGCTGGAGGACGGCACCCGTCTGATCGACGCCATGTCCTCGTGGTGGTGCATGATGCACGGGCACCGGCATCCGGTGATCACGGCGGCCATGAAGGCACAGATCGACACCCTGCCACATGTGATGTTCGGCGGGTTAACCCATGAGCCGGCGGTGGAGCTGGGACGGCGGCTGCTGGAGATCACGCCGGACAGCCTGCAGCGGATCTTCTACTGCGACAGCGGCTCGGTCTCGGTCGAGGTGGCGATGAAGATGGCGGTGCAATACCAGCACGCCATGGAGCAACCGGGGCGCAGCGAATTTGCCACGGTGCGCTCGGGTTATCACGGTGACACCTGGAAGGCGATGAGCGTCTGCGATCCCGACACCGGCATGCACCACCTGTTTCAGGGCGCGCTCAGCGTTCAGCATTTCGTCTCTCGCCCGCCGGTGGCGATGGGGCGGGACTGGAACCCGGACCCCGAGCAAAACGGCCTCGGCGAATTGCGCCGGGTGCTGGAGGCCGGGCAGGACCGCATCGCTGGGTTTATTCTGGAGCCGGTGGTGCAGGGTACGGGGGGCATGTATTTCTACCACCCCGAGTACCTCAATCAGGCGCGGGCGCTCTGCGATGAATTCGGCGTCCTGTTGATCTTTGATGAGATCGCCACTGGCTTTGCCCGCACCGGACAGATGTTCGCCACCGATTTTTGTTCGGTTGAGCCGGATATCCTGTGCCTCGGCAAGGGGCTGACCGGGGGGCATATTTCCTTTGCGGTGACGTTGAACAATGACCGGGTGGCGGAAGGCATCGGTGGCGGCAATCCCGGTATCTTCATGCATGGACCGACCTATATGGCCAATCCACTGGCCTGCGCAGCTGCCTGCGCTGCGATCGATGTGCTGACCGGGCAGGATTGGCGGGGGCGCATTGCAGATATCGCGGCGCAGATGCAGGCAGAGCTGGCCCCGGCGCGCGACCTGCCAGGGGTGCGGGATGTGCGGGTTCTGGGGGCGATCGGCGTGATCGAGATGGATCATCCGGTGTCCGCCGATGAAGCCCATGCGCTGGCGCCGGACACCGGCGTATTCCTGCGTCCCTTTGGACATAACATCTATACGATGCCGCCCTTTATCAGCACGCCAGAACAGCTGAGCGCGGTGACTGCAGCGATGCTGCGGCTTGCGCGGGTGCTGTAACCACCTGAAACTAGAAAGGGGCGACCGATCATCTGTGCCGCCCCTGATTCTTTCTGAGGCGTGCATCGCCAGGCGGAGGTACGGGGTATCCGGTCTCAAAATTGAATTTCCATCCAAAAATTTAAATGGAAAATCAAGAAAATGCGTCGGCAGCGCCGTGAATGCTCGACAAATGGTCGTATTAAAGGCAAAACCTTGTCCTGTAGCCGGTCACACTGGATCATCAATACGCTGAGATGAACGGCTTGGACCGGCGGTGGCGAAGCGGCAGGTGGCGGCCGATGGGCCGCGCAGTCCGCGACACCAGACGACCACAATCACATAAGGGCGCGGGACTTCGGGTCCGCCTGATGCGCCCACAGAACGGGGATGACATCCATGAAATCAACTTCTTTTGCACTGGCGCTGAGCGCTTCTGCCATGCTTTCCGGTGCCGCGGCAGCGGCTGATCTGGGTGCGGTGGACACGCCGATCAAACTGGCGGTCAACGAATGGACTGGCCAGCACGTCACCACTCATATCGCTGGTGAGATGCTGAAGGCTGCGGGCTACAAGGTCGAATATGTCTCGGCCGGCATGATGAACCAGTTCCAGGCGATTGCGGATGGTGACATTCACGCGACGCTGGAAATCTGGTCCTCCAACGTATCGGACGAATACGCCAAGAAGGTCGCCGAAGGTACCGTCGAGGAGCTGGGTGATCTGGAACTCGACGCCAAGGAAGGCATCGCTTACCCCGCCCACGTGGCTGAGCTGTGCCCGGGTCTGCCCGCATGGGAGGCGCTGAAGGCCTGCGCGCCGCAGTTTGCCACCGCTGAAACCTTGCCGCAGGGCCGTCTGGTGGATTACCCGGCCGACTGGGGCACCCCCGGCGCCGACCGCATGGCCGGTCTTGATCTGCCGTTCAAGGCGGTTCCGGCAGGTTCCGAAGCGGCGCTGATCGTTGAACTGCGCGCCGCGACCGAGCGCAAGACGCCGCTGCTGATCACCTTCTGGCAGCCGCATTGGGCGATGTCGGCCTATGACGTGAAATTCGTCGACCTGCCCGCGGGCGAAGAGGCCTGCTTTACCGATCCGGCATGGGGCCCGAACCCCAACGCGGTCAACGATTGCGATTTTGCCCCCTCGCGCATCTTCAAGGCGGGTTGGTCCGGTCTGGCCGAAACCTGGCCCGCAGCGCATGAGATCCTGTCGTCCTACACGCTGGCCGTTGAAGACCAGCAGCCGATGATGGGCGCCATCGACGTTGATGGTGGCAGCGTCGAGGAAGTGGTTGCCGACTGGATGGCGGCCAATGAGGACAAGTGGCGCCCGGTCGTGGACGCCGCGCTGAAGTGAGCCAAAGCGCCGTGAGTGACACGTCGACACCGGCCATCACCTGCCAGAATGTCTGGCAGGTGTTCGGCGCCCATGCGGATAGTGCTCTGAAACAGGCGCTGTCCGAAACTCAATCTGCCGAAGAGGCTGCCGCGGCGCTGCGCGCCAAGGGGCTGACGCCCGCGGTGCAGGACGCCACATTTGAAGTGAAAGAGGGCGAGTTGTTCGTCATCATGGGGCTCAGCGGGTCGGGAAAATCGACGCTGATCCGCTGTATCTCGCAGCTCTTGCCGGGCACCGGCGGCGATATTCTGATCGACGGCGAAAACATCCGCACCGCCAGCCCGAAACGGCTGATCGAGCTGCGCCGAAACAAGCTGGGCATGGTGTTCCAGCACTTCGGCCTGTTCCCGCATATGAGCGTGGCCGAAAATGTCGCCTATCCGCTGAGGGTGCAGGGGATGCGCAAGAAAGACCGGCTGGCGAAGGCGCAGCAGGTGATCGAACTGGTCGGCCTTGGCGGGCGCGAAAAGAATTTCCCACGTGAACTGTCCGGCGGGCAGCGCCAGCGGGTCGGCATCGCGCGCTCCCTCGTGGCGGATTGTTCCGTCTGGTTTCTGGATGAGCCGTTTTCGGCTCTGGATCCGCTGATCCGCCGCCAGTTGCAGGATGAATTCCTCGACATTCAGGCCAAGCTGAAAACCACCATCGTTTTCATCACCCATGACATCAACGAGGCGCTGAAGCTGGCCGACCGCATCGCCATCATGCGCGATGGCAAGATCGTGCAGATCGGCACGCCCTCGGACATCGTGCTGAACCCGGTGGATGATTACGTGCGCGAATTCTCCAAGGACGTTGCCAAGGGGCAGCACGCTCATGTGGCCTCGGTCATGCAGACCGGCGGGGATCTGTCCCATGGTCCCGACGATCCGGGCTTGCGCCGCGACATGACGCTGGATGCGGCGCTGGCGCGCTGTATGGAACTTTATGAACCCGTGCCGGTGCGTGACGAAAACGGCGCGCTGCTGGGCGTGGTGAACCCGGCAGATCTGGCGGCGGCCCTGCAGGTGGATCCGGCGGCATGATGACGCTCAGCAAAGGCAGCCGCGCCGCGCTGATCGCGCTGGTGGTGGGCATTCTGTGTCTGGCGCTGGAAGGCGTCGCGCCCTGGCTTGTTTCATTCCCCAAAGGCTGGGTGCTTCCCGCGACCGATTGGGTCGGCAGCATAATGGAGAGCTTCCTCGCCCTGATCAAACCGGCGGCGCGGATGTTCTCTGCGCTGATGGCCTATCCGATGGAGGCCGCAGGCTGGATCCTGAGCGAAACGCCTTGGCCGCTGCTGATCGCGGCCACGGTGGCGCTGGGCTGGCGCCTTAGCGGGCTGGCAATGGCGCTGATGGCGGCCGTGGGGCTCGGCGCGGTGCTGGCCTCGGGCTACTGGCCCGAAAGCATGAACACGCTGGCGCTGGTCTCGGTCTCGGTGCCGCTCGCGCTGGTGGTTGGTGGTGCCATTGGCGTGCTGGCCAATGAATACCCCCGAGTGCGGGCGCCGGTTCAGGCGCTCCTGGACGTGATGCAGACGGTGCCGACCTTTGCCTATCTGACGCCCTTACTGGTGCTCTTCGGCTTTGGTCCGGTGGTGGGGCTGATCGCCTCGGCCATCTATGCGGCGCCGCCGATGGCCCGCAACGTGATGCTGGGGCTGGAGCGGATCGAACCGGAGATCAAGGAAGCCGCCGTGATGGCTGGTGGCACCCGCATGCAGCAGCTGTTTCAGGTGGAAATCCCCGCCGCTGCTACCCAGATCATGGTGGGTGTCAACCAATGCCTGATGGCGGCCCTATCGATGGTGATCATCGCTGCCGTTATCGGGGGTTTTGACGACATCGGCTGGGAAGTGCTGCTGACCATGCGCAAGGCGCAGTTCGGCGCCAGCCTGCTGGCCGGTTTTGTGATCGTGATCTTTGCCATCCTGATCGACCGGATGAGCGGCACGCTCGCCGATGAAAGGCGCCGCAGCTATGACGGGCGCGTGTCGCTGGCGATCCTTGTGCTGGGCGCAATCGTCAGTTTGGCCTTTTACGGCCAGCTGCAGCATCCGGGCGACTATGCGCTGTTCGACAGTACGGCGGATCGTGTCGACGCAGGGCTGTCGGCCTTTACCAGCGCCAATGCCGAGCTGCTGACCAGCGTCAAGAACGGCGTGATGTTCTACGTGCTGCTGCCGCTGCGGATCGGGCTTGACCAGGCGGTGCTGCCTTTCACCTGGGGCTTTGTCTGGACCACGGGGATGAGCCTTGCGCTCTTTGCTGCAGGCGCCGTTGCAGGATTGTACTGTGCCTATCGCGGCAAGCTGACGCTGGGTGTGGTGATCCTGATCGCCACGGGCATGCTGGAAACGGGAATTTCGCAGCTTCCCTGGCCCTTTGTGCTGGTCGGGGTAGGGGCTTTGTCCTTTGTTGCAGGCGGCGTGCGTCTGGCGGCGCTGTCTGTGGTTCTCCTGATAACGGTCCTGCTGTCTGGCCTGTGGGAACGGGCGCTTCTGTCCCTGTACCTGTCGGGGGCTTCGGTCTTTGCCTGCGCGGTCCTGGGCGGCGCCATCGGGCTTGCCTCGGCAGTCTCACCCATGGTCTGGCGCGTAGTGCGTCCCATTTGTGACATGCTGCAGACGATCCCGCTGTTTGTCTTCCTGATCCCGGTGCTGATGGTGTTCCAGATTGGCGAGTTCTCG
Organism: Pseudophaeobacter sp. A-200-2; assembly: GCF_041008815.1. Taxonomy (NCBI): domain Bacteria; kingdom Pseudomonadati; phylum Pseudomonadota; class Alphaproteobacteria; order Rhodobacterales; family Roseobacteraceae; genus Pseudophaeobacter; species Pseudophaeobacter sp. A-200-2. The sequence continues at coordinate 244,204 of NZ_JAXGFU010000009.1, forward strand.
GCCTTTCTCGCCATCATGGCCTATGCCATCGTTCCGATGATCCGCTACACCCGTCATGGTCTGACCGAGACACCCGCCGAGATGATCGAGGCCGCGACCGCTTCGGGCGCGACCCGCTGGCAGATGATGCGCGATGTACGGGCGCCCTACGCGGCGCCGACCATCCTTCTGGGGCTCAATCAGACCATCCTTTATGCCTTTGCCATGCTGGTGATCGCGGCGCTGATCGGCACCACCGGTCTGGGTCAGTCGATCTACCTCGCGCTGGGGCAGGCGGATGTGGGGCTGGGCATCTCTGCTGGCGCGGCGATGGCGATTCTGGCGCTGATTGCCGACCGGATCGTGCAAGGCTTTGCCGAGGAACGCCGCCACGCGCTGGGTCTCTAAGTCTCCTCTCTTGCCGCGCTGCCCCTCTGGTGGCGCGGCAAATGCCCCTCTGGCCCACTCCCCGAAACCGCGCTAGGATCTGTTTTGCTGAACAGAACCACAACCAAGTGAGGTCTCCCGATGAGCCTGGCCTATGTCATGACCACTGAACGCGGCGCCACCGACCGGCTGCTGACCGCGCTGGCCGAACGTTTGCAGACGCGCGGGCTGCGTCTGGCGGGAATCGTCCAGACCAATACCGAATGCTATGATGACAAGCTCTGCGACATGGATGTGCGGGTGCTGCCGGGGGATGAGGTGATCCGCATTTCCCAGTCTCTGGGGCCAGAGGCCCGCGGCTGCCGCTTGAACCCCGGTGCGCTGGAGCAGGCGGTAGGGCAGGTCACCGAGAGCCTTGCTCAGACGCCCGCACCGCAGGTGCTTCTGGTCAACAAGTTCGGCAAGCACGAGGCCGATGGCCGCGGCATGCGCCCCGTCATTGGCGAGGCGCTCGCCATGGGTATCCCGGTCGTTTCTGGCGTCAATCGTATGAATGTGGAGGCTTTCAAGGATTTCTCCGGCGGTCTGGCAGAGGCGGCTGACGCCGATCTTGATGCGCTGGAGGCCTGGGTGATGCAGGCGGTCAAAACCCCGGCAGAGTGACGCCTCAGGGCGCGGTCCCCACTGCCGAATATCAGTGGACTTTGAAGATTGACCCGGTCCTGTACCGGGTCTTTTTGCATCCTGCCGGGGGCGGGTCCTTTAGGGGAATCTGACCCGAAACCGATGCCCGTTATGGGGGCAGGGGAAGGGGAATATGAGGCTGGAAACGGGGCAAAACCGGCTGCCAGAGCTGAAGCGGTGGGGAGTGCTGTATTGGGAGGCCTAGACCCGACACGGGCGGATGCCACCATCATTCCCGATGAAAATATCAATCATTTCAAGGAGGAAGATGGTGGGCGACCCTGGAATCGAACCAGGCGTGCGTCTCCGCGAGGGAGTTACAGTCCCCTGCCACACCTTGCGGCCTGTCGCCCACTGTCAGGTGAGTGTTGCACCTAACGTGGAGGCGTGATTACTAGCGGCACCAACGGGCGTCAACAGGAAAATACCAAGTTTTCTGCGCTGGCCTGAAATTCCTTTTGTCGGAGAGAGCAATGTCGAAGAAACCCACCAAGAAACCCCAGTGGGTCATCGAAAAGGAACAGGCCAAGAAGGCAGGCGCGAGCGAAACCGTCTGGCTGTTTGGCCTGCACGCGGTGCGCGATGCGCTGATGAACCCGCGCCGGGAGAAACTGCGGCTGATCGTGACGCTGAATGCCCAGAACAAGCTGGAAGAGGCCATCGCGGCTGCCGGGATCGAACCCGAGGTGGTGGATCCGCGCAAGTTCAACGCGCCGCTGGATCCCAATTCGGTGCACCAGGGCGCGGCGCTGGAGGTGAAACCGCTCAACTGGGGCAGTCTTGCGGAAAACTGCATCGGCGCCGAAGTGCCGCGGGTTCTGCTGCTGGACCGGGTGACTGACCCGCATAACGTTGGCGCGATTCTACGTTCGGCCGAGGTGCTGGGCGCCAGCGCCGTGATCGGCACCCGCCATCACTCGGCGCCCGAAACCGGCGCTCTGGCGAAAACCGCCAGCGGCGCGCTGGAACGTCAGCCCTATCTGCGGATGCGCAACCTCTCGGATACCATCACCGAGCTGCAGAATATGGGCTTTCTGGTGCTGGGCCTCGATGGCGAGGCAGAGCAGACCATCGAACAGGCGCTCGAAGGGCGCAAGGACCGCCCGGTGGCGCTGGTGCTCGGCGCCGAGGGGCCGGGGCTGCGGCAAAAGACCAAGGAAACCGTGGATCAACTGGTGAAAATCGACTTTGCCGGGGGATTCGGATCGCTCAACGTCTCAAATGCTGCGGCAATCGCCCTATATGCTTCCAGAGAAAGATCCTAAGCAGACAGGAGGCAGGCATCGCACATTCCAGCATTTCCGGAGGTAAGATCCTCAGTTGTTGTTACTGCGGCGTTCAATCGGCCTTTGTGCCGGGTGGGCGTGGCATGTCCACGCTGATATGCGGAACCTGCGGGGCGCCGCTTTCGGCGCAAAAGGCCCGGCCACTGGCGCCGGGCAAGGGGGCCAAAACCCCGGCGACGGCTGTGCCCGCGTCGCGGTCCAAGATTTCGCACCAGCCTGCGCCAGTGAAACCCGCCTATAAGCCGAAGAAGAGCAAGCCGCGCAAGAAACGCAAAAGCATGTTTCAAAAAGTGTTGTCTGAGGCCTTTGACGTGATCGAGGATATTTTCGACTGAGGCAGGCTGGTGGGGGGTTACCCGACGCCTTTCCGAATGAGATCAGACCGGCCCTGTGGCCGCAGACACACGGCGTTCACTTATTCGTAACACGCCTGTTCAGCCTGATACGCATGGGGCAGAATTGGGTCATCTCAAATTGATCCTGTGGAGTCGTCTCTTGTTTCTGCGCCTGTTCGTTCTGGTTGCTGCCGTCCTGTTGTCCGTCCCGCCCCGGGGCGCGCTGGCGGATTCGCCCCTGTTTGCGGCGCGCGAAGGGGTGGCGCTTGGCGGTTATGACACGGTGGCCTTTTTCGACGTTGGAGAGGCCGTGGCGGGGCAGGCACGCTATTCCGTTGTGTGGAAAGGTGTCATCTGGCGTTTCGCGTCTCAAAGCAATCAGATCCGGTTTGAAATGAACCCGCGTGCCTATGCACCGATGTTCGGTGGCTATTGCGCCTCTGCCATGGCGCGGGGCGTGTTGAAGGCCGGGGACCCGCAGCTGTGGGTGATTGTTGACGGGCGGCTGTTCCTTTTGAACAATGAGGGTGCGTTGACGCGGTGGCGGGCACAGGCGGCGCAGCTGATCGCCGAAGCCGACGCCCATTGGCCCGCCGCCTTGCACCCCGAGTAAAGGGATCTGCGGCGACATTTGGTGACGTAAGCCCTTCAAAGCCCCTGCAAAACCCTTCCAAACATCGAGCCCCTTTAAAAGCCTGTTCCGAAGACCCACATATAATTCAGGGCTGCGGAACGGAACATCCGTAGACCTTTTTCACTGTCCCTCGTTCCATACCTCGCGCCCGGGATCCCTTCCGGGCGCTTTTTTCTTTTTGGGGATGCTGATGTGCTCATCGGCCGGTTCGTTATTGCCGTCGGTTTTCCGTCGCCCAATGCCGCGAATTTGGCTTTTCCACGCGGCGGCAGCACAGTAGGGTCTGGCCATGACCAGCTATAGCGACGACCTTTTGCGCAAGATTTTGAAACGGACCCGGACCATCGCGGTGGTGGGGGTGTCGATGAATTCTGTGCGCCCCAGCTACTATGTGGCACGCTACCTTGGCCTCAAGGGCTACCGGGTGATTCCGGTCAATCCCGGCCACGCGGGCAAGCGGCTGTTCGGCGCCACCGTGCGCGCCAGCCTGTCAGAGATCGATGAACCGGTGCATATGGTCGATATCTTCCGCCGCTCCGAAGCGGTGCCACCCATTGTGGATGAGGCGCTCGAGCTGTTCCCGGATCTTCAGACCATCTGGATGCAGATCGGCGTCGAGAACGCCGAGGCCGCCGCCAAGGCCGAGGCGCGCGGCATCGACGTGATTCAGAACCGCTGCCCCAAGATCGAATACCAGCGCCTGTTCGGCGAACTCCGCATGGGTGGGTTTGCCACTGGTATCATTTCGTCGAAACTATAGCGCGCTGGGGGGCTCCCGCCCGTCGCGCGTCACATCAAAGATGTGAAGGCTCCCGTTGGGCCGGGCGCCGCGCTGACGCGCGGCGGTTTTCTGTTGAGAAGCGCTTCAGTGGCAGCACTGCCCTGAAGTGCCATGGCGAGTGTTATCCGATCTGTTCCGCCTCAAGGGTGAACCGCGCCTTGCGCGGCCGCTGGCACGGCCCTTGACCCGGATCAGAACGGGCGTCTGGAGGAGCAGGGGTTAGCCTTTTGGGCGGGCGGCTTTTTCTGCGATGCCGCTGAGGCCCTGACGTTCGGCCAGAACGGCAAGGACCTCGTCCAGCGCCACATCGCGGGCGGCAAGCATTACCAGAAAATGATAAAGCACATCGGCGCCTTCACTGGCGAGTTTCGCCTTGTCGTCCTTCACCGCTTCGATAATCGCCTCGATGGCTTCCTCACCGAATTTCTCGGCGCATTTCTCGGGCCCCTTGGACAGGAGTTTTGCGGTCCAGGAGCTGCTAGGGTCCGCGCCCTTGCGGGATTGGATGGTGGTTTCGAGGTCGTGCAGCAGGGTCATGGCGGTGGGCCTTTCTCAGCCGAGGCGCATCGGGATACCGGCGGCGGCCATGTGTTCCTTGGCCTCCTGGATGGTATATTCGCCGAAGTGGAAGATCGAAGCGGCCAGCACCGCCGAGGCGCCGCCCTTGGTGACGCCTTCGACAAGGTGATCGAGCGTGCCGACCCCGCCAGAGGCGATCACCGGCACATCCACCGCATCCGAGATTGCGCGGGTCAGGGGTAGGTTGAAGCCGGATTTGGTGCCGTCACGGTCCATCGAGGTCAACAGGATCTCGCCCGCGCCTTTGGCCACAACGGTCTTTGCGAATTCCACGGCATCAATACCGGTTTCGCGGCGTCCGCCGTGGGTGAAGATTTCCCATTTGCCCGGCGCGACGGTCTTTGCGTCGATCGCCACCACGATGCACTGGCTGCCAAACTGCGCGGCGGCCTCGGCCACCACATCGGGGTTGGCGACGGCGGCGGAGTTGAAGGAGACCTTGTCGGCCCCCGCCAGCAAAAGCGCGCGCACGTCTTCCTTGGTGCGTACACCGCCGCCCACGGTGAGCGGTACGAAGCACTGCTCGGCGGTGCGGCGCACCATGTCGAACATGGTGCCGCGGTTTTCATGGGTGGCGTGGATGTCGAGGAAACAGATCTCGTCAGCGCCCGCCGCATCATAGGCCTTGGCCGCCTCCACGGGATCGCCCGCATCGCGTAGGCCGACGAAGTTCACGCCCTTGACCACGCGGCCATCAGCGACATCGAGACAGGGGATGATGCGGGTTTTCAGCATCTTCAGCTCTTTCTTTTCCGGAGTGCGCCGATCAATGCCAGAATGGCCCAGGAAAGACCAGCGCCCATGACAAAGGGGGCAAAGACAAGTGGCCCCCAGGCCGCGAACAGTCCCAGCGCATAGGCCGTGTCGCTGATATCGCGGCCAAGGAGGAGGCAGGGCGCGGCAAAGCCTTCGTTGATGGTGCAGCCAAGGACCGCGCCGAGGAACAAGACCGCGCCAAAGGCCAGCGCCCAGAGCAGGATGGGGCCAAGGGTCAGCAGCGCAAGGATGCGATGCGCATTGCGTCCGATGGCTGGTCCCTGTCCCGGCTCCTGCGCCATGGGATCAGCCTTTCAGGATGGCCAGCGCCTCAGCGAGGTCGATGGCGCCGTCATAAAGCGCGCGGCCCGAGATGGCGCCATTGAGCGGTGCACCGCAGGATTTCAGCGCCCGGAGGTCCTCAAGCGAGGAGACCCCGCCGGAGGCGATCACCGGGATCGAGACCGCATTGGCCAGATCGGCGGTGGCCTGCACGTTGGGGCCCTTCATCGCGCCATCGCGCATAATGTCGGTGTAGATGATGGCGGCAACGCCTGCGTCCTCGAAGGATCTCGCAAGATCGGTGACCATCACGTCGGTTTCCTCGGCCCAGCCTTTGGTCGCGACCTTGCCATTGCGGGCGTCGATGCCGACGGCGACCTTGCCGGGGAATTCGCGCGCTGCGTCGCGCACCAGATCGGGGTTTTCCACCGCTACAGTGCCAAGGATCACCCGGGCCAGCCCCTTGTCGATCCAGTTTTCGATGGTCTTCATGTCGCGGATGCCGCCGCCCAGCTGTGCGGGCACCTTGCATTGCTTGAGGATTTCCTCGACCGGGGCGGCATTCACCGGCTCACCTGCAAAGGCACCGTTCAGATCGACGAGGTGCAGCCATTCGCATCCCTTTTCGACGAACTCCAGCGCTTGGGCGGCGGGGTTGTCGTTGAACACTGTGGTCTTGTCCATGTCGCCATGCAGAAGGCGCACGGCTTGGCCGTCCTTGAGGTCAATGGCGGGATAAAGGATCATGTCGCTGGCCTTTGTCATCAATGGGCGCCGCCGGGCTGGCGGCAGGGTTTTGCCGGTTCTATGGCACGGTCGGCGCCGGGATTGCAACGCGACCCAAAGTCAAGCTTGCCTGAAAACCACATGCCGCGCCAAGGTGGGGCAAACAGGGAGGTTTTGAGATGAAGACAGTCACATTGGGTCTGGCGCTGGCGATGTCGCTGGCCACGGGCGCGCTGGCCGATCAGGTTGCTGGCAAATGGAAGACCGAGGAGGGCGATGAAGGCGGTTATTTGCACGTGGATATCGCGCCCTGCGGAGCCAACATTTGCGGCACCATCGCCACCGCCTATGACGCAAATGGCGGCGTGTCGGCGGATTATGAGCATTTGGGCAAGAAGCTGATCTGGGATATGAAGGCCGATGGTGGCGGCAGCTATTCGGGGGGTAAGATCTGGGCGCCCGATGCGGACAAGACCTACAAGTCCAAGATGTCGCTGGACGGCAACCGCCTGACCGTCAAGGGCTGCGTCGCAGGCGGGCTGATCTGCCGGGGACAGACCTGGAAACGGGTCAACTGAGAAACGGGTGAAGTGATCTCCCGCCGCATGGACGCGCCGGGACGTGGATCATAGCAGCCCAAGCTGAACCGGGATCGGCACAAAACCACGGCGGACCTGCCGGTCCCGCACCGTTTCGAACAGATGCATCGCCTCGGCGTGCTGGTTGAAATAGGCGCGCCGTTCCTGACCTCCGGGGGCGGCGATCGGACCCAGGGCCTGTTCGACGCACCAGTCGCCAAACAGGGTCTGGCTTAGCCGCAGCACGCAATAGCGGTGGCGGCCTTCGATATGGTCGAATTTTTCCAGTCTGATCTGCAAAGGGGCGGGGCCTGAACGGGTTTCACACCGGTTCCATATGCCGCGAAGCGGGCGCCCTGTCCATCGCCGTGCCGTCACAATTGCCGTATGTTTGATTGCTGTGCGGCATTGGCTGGGGCCAGCCCCCGTAATGGGGAGCTGGCGGAGAGGTAGGGTGATCAGAAGAGGAAATCATCCGCCGTGAGGTCATCCAGGCTGACGCCGTTCAGGATGATGACGTTCTGCCCATCATCGCCCATGTCGTAGATCACGCGGCTGCCCGTGTCGGTCGCGGCATCGACAAAGGCGTCGAGGCTGGTCGCCTCATCCGTGAGGGCGGAGAGGTCCAGCACGTCCTCACCAATGGTGAAGTCCCGGACCACGTCGCGGCCAAAGTCGCCTTTGAAGATAAAGGTATCCTCGCCGCCGCCACCGATCAGCTTGTCGCGGCCGCTGCCGCCGTTCAGCACGTCGTTATGCGCACCACCTTTCAGCTTGTCCGCGTGGGCGCCGCCCAGCAGAGTATCCTCGCCTTTGCCGCCTTTCAGAACGTCACGGCCAAGACCGCCTTTCAGCTTGTCGTCCTGCGCACCGCCGAGCAGCGTGTCACGGCCCTTGGCGCCGATCAGAACGTCCTCGCCGCGATTGCCCTGCAGACGGTCATTGCCAAGGCCGCCTTTCAGACGGTCATCATTGCCGTAGCCGCTGAAGCTGTCATCACCAGCGGAGCCGAAGAAGCGGATGTCCTGCGCTTTCAGCTGATCGATCAGCGGTTCGAAATCCGCGTCCAGCATGCCGTAGATCAGCGCCGCCGAGGCATCGGCGCCGTCGACAGCGGGGGAAAACTCGATGGAATAATCCAGCTGATCCAGCGCGATGTCCTGTGTGCCGTTCTCCGCGTCGGTTGCGGTGGCGCCATAGCCCAGTTCAATTCCGCTGACCGTCCCGCTGAGCGTGTGGGTGCTCATGCTGTAAACAATGTCGTCGCGCAGGATATAGGCCTGTGCATCCGGGGTTGCGGTGTCAGTGATCTGTGCCTCGGCGCCGGCGTAATCGCCGCCCAGACCGTTGGAGAAGACACCGCGCCCGGCGGATTCGAAATTGGCGCTGAAGTCTTCGATATAGGCGGTGAAGTCGGTAACCTGGCGGTTGCCGGTTGTGATGGTGATCGTCATGGCATCTCCTGTGCCGACCCATCGCTGATCGCATGACAAGCGTCAGATGGGGCCGGGCGTGACCGTGTTCGCGTTGCAAAACTCAAATGATTTGCTGGGTCGGGGATGCGGCAGAGCTGCTGCATGGTGACTGGGCATTGGGCCACAGAGTCCGGTACCTGGCAGGGCTGTGCTACTCAGCCTGATAAAAATTGTCAAGAAAGGGCGGGTGGAAAACGCGGCGGCGCGTGAGGGGGGGGCGGTTCGCCTGGCGCAAACACCGGTGCCGGACTGCGGGAGGGCAGCCCGGCGGGAACAACGCGCCAGATACGATGCTTCACTCGCGGCGCGTTGATCTCTGGGACCGGTCCGACTGCTCCGTCAGACCGGTCTATCAGTTAGGCCTATCCGGCAGGCCTATCAGACGGCGCCGGTGTATTCGCCGCGCGCCGGATAGTCGTTGGCGATGGCGAAATCGAGCGCCGACACCAGTTCCGAGAAATGCGGACGCACGAAGGGCATGGTCTGAACCGAACCGTAGTAGAGGGTCTGCTCGGGGGTCACCATGAACAGGCCCGGCTCGGAGAACAGCGCGGGCTCTTCCAGACCGATCGAGGTGGTGCCGCGCGAGGTCGAGATGTAGAGACCCCATTGCTTTGCCACGTCCAGCGGAAGATCATAGGCAAAGCGCAGGGATTTGGCTTCGATCTTGTCGGCCATCGCCTGGGTGCGCTCTTCACCGTCGGCGCTGATGGCGATGGTGGCAACGCCGCGCTCAGCGAAATCGGCGGTCTTCTTTTCCAGCTCTTTCAGGTAGTTGGCGCAGATCGGGCAGTGCAGTCCACGATAAAAGCAGATCACGGTGCCGCGTTCGCTGTCTGCCTTGGACAGATCAAAGGTGCCGCCGCCGAGCAGCGGCAGGGACAGGTTCGGGGTTTTCTGGCGGGGGATCAGCATAGCGGGTCTCCGAGTATGAATGTTGCTGCCGCATAAGCGGCCGTGAGTGATGGTGGTGGCCTTGTGCAACGGATCTGGGCTTGAAAAATCCGAAAAATCTGACAAAAACACCGGAACTCTGCACGGGAGAGAGATAATGGACAGATTGTCGAGCCTGATGGCCCGGTTTCGCATGACGGTCGAGGTGGCAACGCCGGAGGCGGCAAACCTGCGTGTCTATACTGATCCGGACGGGGCTTTGGCGCGGCTGGTGTTCTTTGCCGGTGGGGCGGTGCCGCAGGCAGAAGACGGACCCAGCCTTGCGCTGCGGGTGGACTGGGCCGGGGAGCATAATCCGCTGGTGGCTGCATTGCCGGTGCGGGTCGAAGTGGCTTTGGCTGACGCGACAGGGCTGCGCGCGGTGCTCGATCTGATGCAGCAGGAGCTGGCCGTGCACCGCTGCGGCGCCGAGAGTATTCTGGCCAGCCTGGGGCAGGCGGCCATGGTGCGGCTGTTGCGGCACCTAATCGAGGTGGGCACGGCGGAGCCGGGCCTGTTGGCGGGGCTTTCTGATGCGCGGCTGGCCCGCGCCATCGTGGCGATGCATGACCATCCGGGCCGGGTCTGGACCACGCAGGATCTGGCGGCCGAGGCGGGGCTGTCCCTGTCACGGTTTTCCGAGTTGTTTTCCCAGCAGGTTGGGGAAAGCCCGATGCATTATCTGCGGCGCTGGCGGCTGACGCTGGCGCGGCAGGACATGCTGCGCGGTGATCGGGTCGAGGCGGTGGCGCGCCGCTATGCCTATGATTCCCCCGAAGGCTTCACCCGCGCCTTTCGCAAGGCCTATGGCTGCGCTCCGGTGTCTTTGCGCAAAAGCGCAGCCTAGGCTGCAGGCAAAATGACGGGGGCAGGAGGCTCAGGGCGCCCAGGTCAGGAAATTGCCGATCATGCGAAGGCCGACGTGCTGGCTTTTTTCCGGGTGGAACTGCATGCCCAGCATGGTGCCCTTGCCGATGACAGCGGTGACATCGCCGCCATAGTCCACATGCGCCAGCCGCTCGGTCGGATCGGCGACGCGGAAATGGTAGGAGTGCACGAAGTAGCAGTGATCGCCAGATGAAATGCCCGCAAAAACTGGGTGATCGTGGTCGATCACCAGATCGTTCCATCCCATATGCGGCACCTTCAGGGCGGGATCCTCGGGGGTGATCTTCACAACGTCGCCGCCCACCCAGTCCAGGCCGGGGGTGTCTTCGTATTCATGGCCGGTGGTGGCCATCAGCTGCATGCCGACGCAGATTCCAAGGAAAGGACGTCCCTTGTCCTCGACCGCGTGGACCATGGCATCATAGATGCCCTTGTGACCGCGCAGCTCGGCGGCGCAGGCGGGAAAGGCACCATCGCCGGGCAGCACCAGACGGTCTGCGCGGGCCACCACATCGGCGTCGGATGTGACCACAACCTCACCCGCGTCCATTTCGCGCGCCATGCGCTGAAAGGCTTTTTCGGCAGAGTGGAGATTGCCGCTTTCGTAATCGATGATCGCCGTCAGCATGGGGCCTGGTCCTTCCTGTCTTGCGTCTTTGAAGTGGCCGGAAACCGTCCCGGGGTCAAGAGGGCGCTACAGGCTACAGTCGGTCCAGAAGGGCGATCACCTGCGTCAAAGGGCCGTCGTCGATGGGGGGGGGCGGGTTGCCGAACTCCCCGGCGAGGTAGAGCAGGGTAAACCCGTGGATCAGCGACCAGATCTGGGTTTCCACCACCAACCGGTCCTGACCGGGCGCCACAAAGGGCGCGGCCACCGCGCGTAAGGTCAGATAGGCGTCGGCCTCTTCCTTGCCGCCGCCATGGACCAGACCCGCAAGTCCCTGATCGCCAAAGATCACCGCGAGGATGCCGGGATGATCCAGCCCGAATTGCAGATAGCCCCGGCACAGCGAGTGGACCCGCCCGCGGGGATCCTGCGCGCCGCTGTCGCAGGCGCTTTGCAGGTAGGATGAGAACAGACGGAAGCCTTCCTCGGCGATGGCTTGTTTCAACCCCGCCAGCCCGTCGAAATGATGCGCGGGCGCCGCGTGCGACACCCCGGCGCGTGCAGCGCATTTGCGCAAAGACAGCGCGCTGAGGCCGCCTTCCTCCAGGAGATCGATGCCTGCCTTGATCAGAGCGGCCTTCAGGTCGCCGTGGTGGTGGCGGCTTTTCACGTCTTCTTTTGTCATGCGGCAGGTATCGCCCTTCATCTTGACGGCGTCAAGTTTGCCTGCCAGATGTTAACTTGACAGTGTAAAGTTTGAGTCGTCCAAGGGCGCAAGGAGGGATGAGATGTCGAGTGAAACCCGGGCGATGGGCTATCCCAGATGGGTTGTCATGACGATGTGGGTGTCTGCGGTGCTGATTGCGGTGGGATCTTACCGGTTCCTGATTGCCGATATCGCGCTGGTGATGCCCGCGATGCTGCATCACGCGCTAGAGCGACCGGTGATGCTCTACCTGCACATCGGCCTTGCGCCGATCTCGCTGGCACTGCTGCCGGTGCAGTTTTCCACGAGGATCCGGCAACGGCGCCGTGGGATGCACCGCTGGCTGGGGCGTCTATACGGCGTCGCGATCCTGCTGGCCGGGATCAGCGGTATCTGGCTGGCCTATACAACCGAGGAGGGGCCGGTGGCCGCGGCGGGCCTGGGGGTGTTGTCGCTGCTCTGGCTGTGGGTGACGGGCACGGCGATCTGGCATGCGATGAACCGCCGTATTGCGCAGCACCGGGCCTGGATGATCCGCTCTGCCGCACTGACGTTGGCGGCTGTGACGCTGCGGATTTACCTGCCCGTCGGGGTGGCGACCGTGGGGTTTGAGGCCAGCTATCCGATCATCTGCTGGCTGGCCTGGGTGCCCAATCTTCTGCTCGCGGAATGGATCCTGCGCCGGGGCCGTGGCGCGCCGCTGGGCGCCACGGTCTGATTGCGGTCTGAAAAGACGTCAGAGCGCGCCCTTGGTCGACGGGATGGCGTCTGCCTTGCGCGGGTCGGTTTCGACCGCATCGCGCAGGGCGCGGGCCACGGCCTTGAACGCCGCTTCGGCGATGTGATGGCTGTTGAACCCGTGGATCTGGTCGATATGCAGGGTGATGCCGCCATGGGTGCTGAGCGCCTGGAAAAACTCACGCACCAGTTCCGTATCGAATGTGCCGATCTTGGGCGTCGGCAGGGTCACGTTCCAGATCAGGAAGGGGCGCGCCGACAGGTCCAGCGCGCAGCGCACCTGGGCATCGTCCATCGGCAGGTGGCATTCGCCATAGCGGCGGATGCCTTTCTTGTCGCTAAGCGCGGCGACCAGCGCCTGACCCAGCGCAATGCCCGTATCCTCGACCGTGTGGTGATCGTCGATGTGGTAATCACCCTTGGCACGAATGGTCATGTCGATCAACGAGTGCCGCGCCAGCTGGTCCAGCATGTGATCGAAAAAGCCGACACCGGTCTGGTTGTCATATGCCCCGGTACCATCGAGGTTGATCTCCACCGAAATCTCGGTCTCGGCGGTGGAGCGGGTGATCTGAGCGCTGCGCATCTGCGGGCCATCCTTCGTCAAACTGCCCCTTGGGCCATATGGCGCCCATGGGCTGGTGCTGCGCTTATAGGGTGCAGGGGCTGTCTCACTCAAGAGCGCGCAGGACGAAACTCGGGCCCTGTTGCAGCTGCATCTGTGGGATTGCGCCTGCCTGCGCGGCGTGCCAGCTTAGCGGCCAAATCGTTACTCAAGAAAACCCAATGAAGGGGCGCCCATGTCGACCTGCGTTTTCATCCAGATCCGCTGCAAACCCGGCACCACCTACAAGGTGGCCGAAGATATCGCCCTGCGCGAAATTCATTCCGAGCTCTACTCCACCAGCGGCGAATACGACCTGCTGATGAAGCTTTACATCCCCAAGGACGCGGATGTCGGGAAATACATCAACGACCACCTGCTGGTGATCCCGAATATCGAACGCTCGCTAACCACGATGACCTACAAGGTTTTCTGAGCCGTCCGCATTGCTGATGCAAAACGCCTGATCCCCTGCCGGAGATCAGGCGTTTTTCGTTCCTGCGCCGATGCACCTGAAGAAGACCTAAATCAGAACAGGAAATCCGACCCGTCCAGATCGGAAATATTGGTATCCGCCAGGGTAATGCTGCCCGCGCGATAGGAAATCACGGCATCGTTGCCATTCTGGGTCAGCGTCAGATCAGAAAAATCATCAACGCTGCGGTGTTTGATGGCGATGAGGTCAGTCCCATCGCGCCAGTCCTCGATCGTATCATCGCCGATGTTGCGCCCCTTGAACTTGAAGGTGTCGGCGCCGCGGCCCCCCACCAGCATGTCATCGCCCTGATCGCCCTGCAAAAGGTCACGGCCGCCGCCGCCCTTGAGGGTATCATTGCCACGCCCGCCCCAAAGCTTGTCACCGCCGCCCCGGCCCAGCATTTCATCATTGCCATTGTAGCCTTTGACCTTGTCTCCGCGGGACCCCAGATCGAAGAAGTCATCGCCGGAAAAGACCTGTTTGAACAATTTCACATTGTCCCGATTGCGGTCTGTTTCAGACACGCGGAAGAAATCTTCTGCATCAATGTTGAGATTGGTGACCGTTGTGGTGAAATTGGTGCCGGTTTCGGTGACGCCCTCGATCAATCCGGAATACGGCGTCAGGATACTGTGGCCGTCGCGGGTGATGCTTTGGAATTGCAGGCCAGTCCCGTTGTAGACATCGGGAGAGGTGTCGGGGATCGGATCAAAGCCGGGAATGCCAAGATCGGTATTTCGCATCAGGGTAAACCCGGTGGATGATGCGTCCGTGACTTCGGCCTTCAGGTTGAAATGAAAACTGAACCAGCCGATGCCGCTCTGGGTCATCACGTAGCGTTCCGTGCCTTCATAGATCAACTCAACCATATGCATGTCTCCTGCAATTACTGATACCAAACCGGTTTCAGTTACAGGTCAAAGCGCTGGCGGGAGTAAGGGGAAAATACAGCAGAAGAGACGCAGATCGGCAGGGCCGAGATCGCGCCCCGGTCTTTGGGCAGTCCGGGGCGCGCGAGGGTGGGTTTAGCCGTCGATCAGCCCTTCGGCCTTCAGCGCTTCATAGGTGCTGTCCACGGCGGATTTGGCGCGTTTCAGCATTTCGTCCACTTCCGCCTTGGTGATGACTAGCGGCGGGCAGAAGGCGAGCGCGTTACCCGCGACGGCGCGCAGGATCAGCCCTTCGTCCTGGCAGGCCTTGACCGCGAGGGCGCCGCCCTTGCCGCCGGGTACGGTTGCGCCCGTGGTCTTGTTCGACACCAGTTCCAGCGCCGCGATCAGCCCCTTGCCGCGGACCTCGCCCACCAGCGGGTGATCAGTGAAGATTTCGCGAAGTTGCGCCTGCATGTAATCGCCAACCTCGGCCGCGTGGCCGAACAGGTTGTCACGCTCATAGATTTCCAGCGTTTTGAGGGCGGCGGCGCAGGCGGCAGGGTGACCGGAATAGGTGTAGCCGTGGCCAAAGACGCCGACCTCATTCGAGGGCGCAACCATTTCCTTGTACATCCAGCCGGGGATCACGGAGGCGGAGATCGGGAAATAGGCCGAGGAGAGCTGTTTGGCGAAGGTCATCAGGTCGGGTTTGATGCCCATGGTGGTGCAGCCGAAATCGGCGCCGGTGCGGCCAAAGCCGGTGATGACTTCATCCGCCCAGACCAGGATGCCATATTTGCGCAGAACCGCCTGCAGTTTTTCGTAATAGCCTTCGGGCGGGACAATCACGCCAGAGGCGCCGGTGATCGGCTCCATGATCATGGCGGCGATGGTGTCGGGATCCTCGGCAAGGATCTGCTGCTCCAGATTGTCGATGATACGGTCGACAAATTGTGCTTCGGTCTCGTTCCCCTTGCGGCCCGTGTAGTAATGCGGTGCGTCCGAGCGCAGGATGTGCAGAGCCTCAACGGGCGCGTCGAAATGCGCCAGGTTTGCGGGCAGGGAGGTCAGCGATCCGGCGGCGACGGTCACACCATGATAGCCACGCTCGCGGGTGATGATCTTGCGTTTTTCCGGTTTTCCGATGGCATTGAAGTAGTAACGCAGCATCTTGTAATGGGTGTCATTGGCATCCGAGCCGGAGTTGCCGAAGAAGAAATAGGCATCCTCGATTGGCACCATAGTCTTCAGTTTTTCCGCCAGTTCCTGGATCGGCGCGTGGGTCTTGCCGCCGAAGGTGTGGGAAAAGGACAGTTTGGTCAGCTGCTCGGTGATCGCCTCGATCAGCTCGGTGTTGCCATAGCCCAGCGAGGTGCACCACAGACCTGCCAGACCTTCGATATATTCCTTGCCGTCGGTGTCGTAGACATAGATCCCCTGGGCGTGGTCAATGCACATCTGCTCGGTCGCGGTCAGGTTGGTGGTGGGATAGATGACAGGTGCCATGACTGAACTCCTTTGAAGAAAAACGCGCGGGGCGGGCTGGAACGGCGGACTGCACGGGGCAGGGATGCGGCAAGCATTGGCGCGTTTTGTAGGTGGCGTCAAAAGGAATTTGATCAAAAGGTGGCAGCGGGGGGATTGGCCTATGAGATAGGGGGAGGGAGGAAAGGGCCAAAAACACAAAAACCGCCCCGAAGGGCGGCCTCTTGTGTCCAAATGGAGCGGGCGAGGCGATTCGAACGCCCGACCCTAACCTTGGCAAGGTTATGCTCTACCCCTGAGCTACGCCCGCGCTGCCATTCGGTGAGCGGTGTTTAGGAAATCATGCGGGGGGCTGCAAGGGAAAAATGCCGCCTCTGCGGGGATTTCTATGACTGGTCAAATGCGGGAAAGCGGAAAACAAAAAGCCACCCCGGAGGGCGGCTGTTTTGATCCGAATGGAGCGGGCGAGGCGATTCGAACGCCCGACCCTAACCTTGGCAAGGTTATGCTCTACCCCTGAGCTACGCCCGCGCTACCATTCGATGAGCGGGTATTTAGGAGCTTCACGGAGACTGTGCAAGAGGAAAATTATGCCCGCCGGTACAGAAAAAGCAGAGCCGCCCGATGGCTGGGGGAGGTTGGCATTCACGCCCTGGGCAGATCGAACCCGGCCTGCAGCGCCATGCGCCGATGCTGCTCTGTTTCAGGCTGGCAAGAGACAAAGGCGCTGGCGGGGCAGGCGGGCAGATCCAGCGCGCGGATCAGCTGGCCATCGTATTGTCCCGACAACAGCAGGATCCCCTCGCGCTCCAGAATGTCGCGGGTGCCGCGTCCTTTGTCCGAGCGTATCCGGCGCATGAAGTCCTTTTGCTGGGCCACCGCCTCGACCACGTCGCGGTCGACCGGGCGGCCCTGAACAAGCCGGAACAGCCGCGCCATGCGTTCGTTGCCGGTGGCGCCGGAGAAGATCCGGGTGACGGTCTCCTCGGGCAGGCTGCGCCAGAAATTCGCTGGGTAGGGATGATCCCTCAGCAGCCACAGGATATGGCCGAACCCCATGGCCGAGACCGAGCGTTTGGCGTCCTTGTTCTGCCCGGCAGTAAGGTAGTCGGGCCGCGCCAGGATCAGGCCAAGGTAACAGCGCGCGCGAGCCTCGTCCGCGGCCACCAGCAGGCAGACTTGATCCAGCGCTTCGGTCGGGATCATCCAATTGCTGCCCATGGTGTTCTTGATATCCATGTCGCGGCCCAGAACCTCGGTATCCAGGCGGCCCCGGGGCAGCCGCAAGAGAGCGCGAAGCTCGATCTCGACGCGGGTGCCGATATAGGTCTTTTCGGTCTTTTCCAGTTCCTCATAGGCGCGGCGCCCGGTTTTCGGCGTCATGATCACATCGTCGATGCAGGTGCGCAGCATGGCTGGAAACCGGCTCGCCAGTTCCATCGCGCCACCTGCGCGGGCGGTGATCTCGCCTGCGATCTCGGTCAGGAGATCATAATCCGGGTGTCCGGGCAGAATCAGGCTGTCGGGAAGGGTCTGTTTCATCCTGGGCTCCGCCCGGCCGCCGGGCCCAGCTCTTGGCTCAGATTGGGCAAGGCGGCTTTAGGCCCGCACGGCATGAAGATTCGGCTTGGCAATCGCGGCGCGCAACTGGCGGGCCACCGCTTCGGCCACCGGCGGCGGGAAGGCATTGCCGACCTGACGGTAGGCGTTGGTCTTGGCGCCGGTGAAATGCCAGGCGTCGGGAAAGCCCTGGATGCGCGCCACCATGCGGACGGTCAGGCGCGGCATGTCGTTGTGAAAGGGATCGGGCGCCTCGTTGGCGATGGTGCGCCCCTCGACGCCAAGCGCGGCCCAGGCGCGGCGTGCGCGGGTGGGGCCCAGATCCGGTCCGCCGTGTTTCTTGGAGCCACCAACGATGGTTGGGGCGATTTCATCTGCCTTGGCGGCCCAGTCTTCGGCGCCGCGCCAACCACGTTCCTGCATCAGGTCCAGCAGGGTGGCGCCCACCGTGGGTGGGTTGTGCGGCAGCGGATCGGGCCAGTTGAACTGCCCGGCGAATTCCTTGCGCAGGGCCACGATGGCAACCCGCGGGCGCAGCTGCGGCACACCAAAGTCCGAGGCGTTCAGCAGCCGCCAGTCGGTTTCATAGCCCAGTTTCGACAGCTGGCCTTTCAGTTTCTCGCGGTAGTCGTGGAACACCGCGTCCAGAAACCCGCGCACGTTTTCGATCATCACCGCGCGGGGGCGGGTGGCATCGACGATATCGATGGCATCGTCAAAGAGGTTGCGCTCGTCCTGTTCGCCCAGCTGTTTGCCGGCGACGGAAAACGGCGGGCAGGGCAGGCCGCCGGCCAGCAGGTCGATGCCCTTGTAATCACTGGCTTCTTCCTTGAACCGGCGCACGTCCTCTTCCAGCACGTTCCATGTGGGGCGGTTGTGGCGCAGGGTGGCGCAGCAGTGTTTGTCGATCTCGACGAGCGCGGTGTGATCAAAGCCCGCGCGCTCCAGCCCAAGGGCCTGGCCGCCTGCACCTGCGCATAATTCAACCGATGTCAGCATCCTGCCTGTCAGCCCCGTTTGTCGTTCTTGCTCTGTTCCTTGCGCAGAAGTGGTAGCCGCAAAGGCGATTCCGCGCAAGTCTCTCGCGGCGTCTTCCCCTGCGGCGACAGGAACTGGCAAGGCCCAAAAACACCAGGATCCGAAAACACGAAAGGCCGCCAGAGCGGCGGCCTTTTAGTGGTCCAAATGGAGCGGGCGAGGCGATTCGAACGCCCGACCCTAACCTTGGCAAGGTTATGCTCTACCCCTGAGCTACGCCCGCGCTGCCATTCGGTGAGGGGTGAAATATTCATTCCGCCGCGGGGCTGCAAGTGGAAAATCGTGCCGCCCCGGAAAAAACTCTCATTTTCTGCGACGGAACCTGCGGGCTGCTGCGTTTCATACAGATGAAAAGAAACAGAGGGGAGCTGTCTAAGATGAAACCTGCCGACTATGCCCGTATTGGCGCGCTGATCGCGACCATAGCGCTGGCCAAGGCGCTGTCGCCCGCGGGGGGACAGAGCCCGGAAACCGCATCTGAGGTTGACCCGGGCGCGATCCGGCCCGCGCCGGTCTATGTTAAAACGATCAGCGCCCCCGAGGTCACGGCCCCGGTGCAGGGGCACGACGTTTAGGCTCAGCCACTCTTCACCTTAGAAAAGCGCGTGCGCGATCAAACCCAGCCCTGCGACGAGCAGCATCAGAAGGTTCAGCACGATCCCGGCCTGACGCAGGATCAGGATCTGCGGGCGCGCGGTAAAACCGACCGCGTGCATCAGCCGTCCGCCCAGCAACATCACCCCCAGCGCATGCGTGGCCAGTGCAGGTGCGCCCTGTGCTTCGCTCAGCGCCAGAAGAACCAGGCCAAGCGCAGTATATTCCACGAAATTTCCCTGCGCGCGGATGGCCATCAGTAATGCGCGATTGCCGCCATCTCCGACGGAAATCTTGTGTTTCAGCCGCTGGCGACTGACGCCAAGCGACAGGTAGACAAACAAGAGCGCCGCCCCGCCGGCATAAAGTGATGTAATCGGAAGCATCGGCCTATCCTCCCCATAGGAATTGCAGTGTGATAAGTGGGTTCGTTTTTGGAACTTAATACTGAACAATCCTGCGGGGCTTTTGAAGCCGATTCAGAGCGGGTTCACGCGAGGGAATGCGCGCCGCGGAAGCGCGGGCGGGATGCCGAGGGCAGGGGGAGTGGTCCCCACTGCTCCAGGGGCGTATCCGTTGAGGTGATTATTTGACCGGGATCTTGTGCTTTTTCAGCGCCTTGGCCAGTTCGTTGTCGACCAGTTTCATCAGCGCCTTGTCCTTGGCGGCGGCCTTGGCAGCCATATCGGTCATCTGTGCCTCGCTTTCCTTGCCGGTGGCGCGGGACAGAATCACGCCATAGCCGACCTTCAGGCTTTCATCGCTGACCTTGTTCAACACCTCAGCCCAGAGCTTGGCCTTGAGCGTATTTGGGATGTTGTTGGTCTTGGCCAGTTTCGCCAGCCGCTCCGGCAGGATCGTGCCCTGCAGAAGATCCTTGTTCTTATAGGCCCATTTTTTCTGGAAGCTGCCGAGGTTCTTCACCATCCCGCCAAGAAGTGCCGAATAAAGAAGTGAGGTTACGATGGCCTGGAATTCCTTTTCGGTCGGGGGCTTGCCGGTCTTCATGATCCGGCCGACTTCCTTCACGGCTTCACCCAGAACGGTTTTGATCACCTCTTGTCCGGAGCCGGCGATGTAATTGGCGATGAATTTCTCAAGCTGTTTGGTGGACAGGAAGGCGACCTTGGACGCCAGCTTGGGTGCGACCCATTTTGCCGCGTCATCGCAAAAGCCGAGCGGTACCTTGCTGCCGATCCCGCCGGTCAACCCGCCGACGGTGCCATCGATCACCATGGCCTGGATCGAACCCCAGACGGTCACCTTCTGACCGCTGGCATGTTTGCCAAGCTCCTGACTGGCGCTTTGCAAAAGGCCGACACCGGCACCAGAGGTGACAGCCGCGCCGCCAGCCGTCATGCCCGCTCCGGTCACCAGAACCGGGGCGGCCAGCGCCCCTACGACGGCAAAACAGGCGGCCGAGGAGACGGACAGAACGGTGGCCGTAGTCCGGGCAGAGCCGGTGAATTCCTTCAGAAACCGCAAAAGATCCGCGTTGAAGGCGCCAATCGCCTTTTCTGCCTCGGGCAGGGCCTCATCGATCAGCTTGAGGTCCTTCGTCATGATCGCCCGCTCCAGCTTGCCACTGGCACGGATGGAGCGGCCACAGAGCTTGTTATCGGGCATCTTGACCGATCCGGCCTCGATGATGATGACCTGCGCGACGGCGTTCAGCACGCCATCTTTCAGCTGAGCCACGTCCAGATAGTGCTGATAGGTCTCCAGCGCGGTTTCATGGTTGCGCAGGACCGATTTCATATAGGGCGTCAGCCGTTTGAGGACGTCCAGCTTGACCTTCTCGTATTCCTTGGGCGTGCAGCGGATCTTCTTGCCGCGGAAGGTGACCTCCATCATGGGTTGTTTGGCGGCCTTTTCCTCTTCGGCCTTCATCTTCTTGTAGGCTGGCAGCAGCGCCTTGAAGGTGCGCCCGCCGGGATCGACGACCTTGTCGGGATTCTTGAAGCCGCTTTTCTTCTGAAAGGTGCCGATGGCCTTCAGCAGGCCGGTATCCATCTTCTTGGAGGCGCCAAGCGGCCCGATCTTATTGGCCTCCAGCATCCTGCGCACC
The DNA here is from genome assembly GCF_041008815.1 of Pseudophaeobacter sp. A-200-2. Taxonomy (NCBI): domain Bacteria; kingdom Pseudomonadati; phylum Pseudomonadota; class Alphaproteobacteria; order Rhodobacterales; family Roseobacteraceae; genus Pseudophaeobacter; species Pseudophaeobacter sp. A-200-2. The sequence goes on from NZ_JAXGFU010000009.1 coordinate 265,257, forward strand.
AACAGCACGTCGTCTGGTTTGTTCTTGACCTCATCCCCGGAACTGGAGCGTGGGGACTGACCGACAGGAGCTGTCAATTTCGCTGAAGACATTGGAAACCTCGAAAACTGGATAAAAACTGGCAGCTATTTTGGGCTGGTCCCGCAAAGGATCAAGATTGACAGCAGCGAAATGAGGAGGCTTGCCGAATTTTCCCCGTTGTCGCGTATTCGCGGGGCAGTGGATCCGGCCTGCGTGCGGCACGAAAAAAGCCGCAGCCTTTTGGGGCTGCGGCTTGTGGTTTTTTTGTGGTCTGGGCCTTGTGTCTTATTCCAGTTCGATGAGGAGGTCCTTTGCATCGATCTGGCCGCCGGGCTGGACGTGCACGGCCTTGACCACCGCGTCGCGTTCGGCGTGCAGGCCGGTTTCCATCTTCATCGCTTCGATGGTCAGCAGCATGTCGCCCTCATGCACCTGCTGGCCAACCTGTACCGCGACCGAGGCGACGACGCCGGGCATCGGCGCGCCGATGTGGTCGGGGTTGCCCGCTTCGGCCTTGGGACGGGCAGCGGTGGTGGATTTCACCAGACGGTTCGGCACCCGGATCACCCGCGGCTGGCCGTTGAGTTCGAAGAACACCTTCACCTCGCCGTTCTCATCGGTCTCGCCGATGGCCTGCAGGC